>JAHFFM010000047.1 GCA_023247935.1 Candidatus Omnitrophota bacterium
GCACCGAAGCGCTCTCAATGCCGTGATTACCAAAGCTCAAACACTCCCGCAGGCGGTTTTGGAATTACCGAAAAGGAAATTTCCAAAAGTAAAATGGACTGACAAAGAAAATCAAATTCTGGTTGAATTTAAAACCGCACGTGAAAAATTCGCGGCCGAACTCAAGCTTAATGCGAGTTTAATCGCAACTAATGCGACACTTGAAAATTTAGCGATACAAAAACCAAAAGATTTGGAGCAGATGAAGCGATCGGGAATTTTACTGCCCTGGCAAATGGACGTGGTGGGGCAGGAGTTTTTAAAGGTTTTAAACGCTTAGTTTGCTAGTAACGCATTCGATTGATTTAGCACACTCTCTGGTATAATCAAACCCCATGAAATCCATTAATTTAAAGCATGTGGCGCGCCTGGCCAGGCTCCACCTTTCCGATGAGGAATTGAAATTTTTTGAAACGCAAGTGGCTCAAATTCTCTCTTTTGTCGAAAAGCTTGACGAAGTCAAAGGGATCGAGAAAGTAGAACCTACGAGCCATCCATTCCATTTTTCGGATGTTTTCCGGGAAGATGAGCCCAAACCCTCGATTTCCATCGAAGAATTTTTGAAAAGATCCCCTTCCTCCAAGGGTCGTTTTTTCCAGGTTCCAAAAGTGATTGAGGATAAAAACTAAACCAAGGTCTTATGAGCAAATTTTCTCATTTCACAGCAAATCGTTTATCCGAGCTTTATCAAAAAAATGAATGCACTCAAAAGCAGGTTTTGGATTGCATGGAAAAGTGCATTTCCGAGCGCGACACGGATGCCCGCAAAATAAACGCCTATGTGCCGGGAAGGGAACGTCGGCCCGTTCATCGCAAGGCGGACAAAAATTCCCCTTTATGGGGTGTCCCGATTGCCATTAAAGACAATATTTGCGTCGAAAGCTTTGAAACCACCTGTGCTTCCAAAATTTTGAAAAATTTTACGGCGCCATACAACGCCACCGTGATTGAAAAATTATTGGACGTCGGCGCCGTGGTTTACGGTCACACAAATATGGACGAATTCGCGTTCGGATCCAGCTGCGAAACATCTTGTTATGGCCCCACCAGAAATCCCCGCGACCCGGAAAGGGTGCCGGGTGGTTCAAGCGGCGGTTCAGCGGCGGCCGTGGCGGATCACACAGCGATTGCGGCTTTGGGTTCGGATACCGGCGGCTCGATTCGTCAGCCGGCGGCTTTTTGCGGAATTGTCGGGATTAAGCCGACTTATGGCCGCGTGTCGCGTTATGGTTTGGTGGCTTTTGCCTCCAGTTTGGACCAAATCGGGCCTTTGACAAAGGATGTGCGGGATTCAGCCATGATTTTGCGGACGATCGCGGGTTATGACCCTAAAGATTCCACGTCCGCGAATATGCCGGTTCCGGATTATACGGCGTCTCTTGGAAAATCCATCAAAGGACTTAAAATCGGAAGACCGAAGGAATATTTTGAGGCGGGCTTGAGCGCCGAAATCGCGCAAAGCATTGAAGAATCCATGAAGGCATTGCGTTCTCTGGGCGCTGAAATTGTGGACGTTTCTTTGCCGCATACGCAATATTCCGTGAACGTCTACTACATCGTAGCGCCTTCGGAAGCCAGTTCCAATCTCGCGCGTTTTGACGGCGTGCGTTACGGGCATCGCACGAAGGCCGCGAATTCGCTATTGGAGATGTTTGAGAAATCGCGCGGAGAGGGTTTTGGCGCCGAAGCCAAAAGACGCATCATTTTGGGCACTTACAGTCTTTCAAGCGGCTATTATGACGCTTATTATTTGAAAGCCATGAAAGTGCGCACATTAATCAAAAATGATTTTGATGAGGCGTTTAAAAAAGTCGACGCGATTTTGACACCCACGGCTCCAACGGGCGCTTTCAAAATCGGAGAAAAATCCACGAATCCGCTTGAGATGTACCTGTCCGACATTTTTACCATTTCAGCGAATTTGGCGGGAGTGCCAGCCATTTCCATCCCTTGTGGAATAACTAAAGGAAATTTGCCGCTGGGTTTGCAATTTTTAGGCAAGCCCTTTGAAGAAGAAACTCTTTTCAAACTGTCTTATGCTTTTGAGCAGGAAACCGGGTGGCACAAAAAATTAGGGAATGCAAATTAATGCGCGGACGTGGTCCGAATGATGTCTTATGATAACAAACAGTCTGTTTGAAATATTTAACGAATCGTGGATTGCAAAACTCTGTACCGCGGACCATGTCCGGTCAATATGCTAACAACCATCGGATTAGAAGTCCACGTCCAACTTGGTTCAAAAACCAAGATTTTTTGCGGCTGCGAGGTTTTGTTCGGTTCCGCGCCGAATAAAAATGTTTGCCCCGTGTGTCTGGGGCTTCCGGGCTCTTTGCCTGTTTTGAATAAACAAGTGTTTTATCTGGGGTTGAAAGCGGTTCTGGCTTTAGGCGGCGAGCCGTCAACTTTTGTTAAATTTGACCGGAAAAATTATTTTTATCCGGATTTGCCCAAAGGTTATCAAATTTCCCAGTATGATCACCCGCTCGGGAAGGGCGGTGTCATTGAAGTGATGGCTGGCGGCCAAATCAAAAAAATCCGCATTAACCGACTGCATTTGGAAGAAGATGCGGGAAAACTTTTACATGACCAGTCGCCGGACTCAAGCGTTGTGGATTTGAACCGCGCGGGGACACCTTTAGCTGAAATCGTCAGTGAGCCGGATCTGGAAAGCGCGGAACAGGCTTATGAATACCTCACTTTTTTAAAAGCCCTTATGCGTGCCGTCGGCGCTTCTGAATGTGACATGGAAAAAGGCCAGCTCCGCTGCGACGCCAATGTCTCTATCCGAAAAAACGCTTCCGATCCTTTGGGCAAAAGAGTGGAAATTAAAAACCTGAATTCTTTTAAAGCGGTTAAAGCCGCGATTGAACACGAAGTTGAAAGACAGTCTTTGGCTTATGAGAAAGGCGAAGTCATCGCGCAGGAGACCCGTTTGTGGGATGATACGCGGCAAAAAACATTTTCCATGCGCTCCAAAGAAGAGGCGCATGATTATCGCTATTTTCCGGAACCGGATCTTGTGCCTTTTACTTTGAAAAAGGAAGAGATTGAGAAGATTCGCGCTACGCTTCCGGAGCTGCCAAAAGCGAAATTGAGTCGTTTCATCGCACAATACGGTTTATCGGCTTATGACGCCGGAATTTTAACCCAGGAAAAAGAAGAGGCTGATTTTTTCGAATCCTGCGTCAAACATTCTTCTCCCAAAACCGTGGCCAATTGGATGACGGGACCTGTCGCCGCTTATGTAAACGCCAAATCAATTTCATTTTCGGAATTAGGCCTCAAACAAGAATGGTTGATTGAGATGATCAAACTGGTAGAATCCTCCGCTATCAGTTTTCAGGCCGCAAAAGAGAAGCTTCTCCCCGAAGTGATTGAGCAAAAAAAGGAACCACGCCAGGTTATGAAAGAAAAAGGGCTTGAGCAGGTTTCCGATGACACTCAGCTCATGCAATGGATTTCCGAAGTGATTCAGGCTAACCCCAAGGTGGTGGCTGATTTCAAATCAGGCAAGGAAGCCGCCGCCATGTTCTTGGTAGGGCAAGCCATGAAAAAAAGCCAAGGCAAGGCAAATCCTATTAAAGTCAAAGAGCTTATGATTTTGAAGCTTTCACAAACGTCGTAAGAAAAACAACGGCCGGCTTGCCCAACTAATGAAAAAGTTTTATCTTTATACCGCTGTTTGCCTTTTATTTGCCGCGTTATTTTTTGGTTTCATATCAAAAAACCCGGCCACGGCTTTTTCCGACCGCAACTCTTTCAAAAGACAGCTCGACCTTTTGTCCTACGTGGCGACGCTCGTGCAAACCAGTTTTGTGCAGGAAGTTGATTCAGAGCGTCTTTTTCATGGAGCGATGTCCGGTCTTTTAAAAACTTTGGACCCTTACAGCCAGTTTTTGGACGCCAAAGCCTACGAAGCTTTGAAAGCCGATACCACCGGCCGTTTTGGAGGTTTAGGGATGGAAGTGAGCGTGAAGGGCGGAATACTTCATGTAATCGCGCCGCTTGCCGACTCTCCGGCGGATATAGCCGGAATCAAACCCGGAGACGTGATCAACCAAATTGATGGAATTAACACTAAGGATTTTTCATTAACCGATGCGGTTCAGAAGTTAAGGGGAGAGCCGGGAAGTTTAGTGAAACTCACCGTTATCCGCGATGAGGAGCCGAAACCGCTTGAATTTTCCATCGAGAGGAAAATTATCCAAGCCGAAGGCATCCGCGAGGCGAAAATGATGGAGCCGGGCGTGGGATATATCCGCATCGCGGAATTCCAAGAAAAAACACCCGCTGATTTTAAAAAAGAACTTGAGCGATTGTCGTCACAAGGCGCATCAGGTCTTATTTTGGATTTGCGGAATAATCCCGGAGGACTTTTGGAATCCGCGGTAAAAGTGACGGAAAATTTTGTTCCCAGAAACCAGCTCATTGTTTCAACCCGCGGAAAAAGTCCTTCGAAAAACCGCGAATACCGATCCTCGACGCAATTTCCGCTGCATTTTCAAAAAATAGCGGTTATTATTAACCGGGGAAGCGCATCCGGCTCTGAAATTTTATCCGGCGCTTTGCAGGATCTCGAGCTCGCGCGTATTTTTGGGAAAAAATCTTACGGAAAAGGCTGCGTGCAAACACTTACGGTTTTGCCGGACGGTTCAGCCGTAAGAATTACGACAAGTTTTTATTACACGCCTAAAGGCCGCTTGATTCATGAAATCGGAATTTCTCCGGATGAAGAAGTTTTTGACGACGTCAAAAGCGGACAGGATAAAACCTTGGAAGCCGCACTCAGCTGGGTAAAAAAACAAAATGAAACAATATAAATATTCAAACGGTTCTAATAAGCCGGTATTGATTTTTTCTATTATTTTTATTTTAGTTGTAGGTTTTTTTACGGCCAGATGGTTGATTCCGCATGGCAAAAAGCATGTGGCGTCCGCCACAAAGGTGACGGAAAAGGCAAAAAATAAAATTATCTCGGCTAAACCGGTTCTGCCTGTTGTCATCCAACCGAAACCATCTGAAAAATCAGGCGGCGAGCCTAAAATGGCCATTATCCTCGATGACTGGGGCCAGAGTTCGGTGTTACTGGAAAGAGCCATTGCCATTAAGCGGCCTTTGACGCTGGCGGTTATTCCTCATCTTTCCAAGAGTCGGGACATAGCTGAAAAAGCGAAGGCGAATGGTTTGGGCGTGATGCTTCATATGCCGATGCAGCCCAAAGGCAAGAAACAGGCCACGGAACCGCATATGATTCTGACCACTTCCTCGGAGGCTCAAATCATCCAATATCTCAAACAAGCGCTTGAAAGTGTTCCTTATGTCCAGGGAGTGAATAACCACCAGGGTTCTGCGGCTACCAGTGACGAGCGCGTAATGCGCATTGTTCTGACCTACCTGAAGAAAAAAGGACTGTTTTTTATCGACAGCCATGTCATAGCTTCGTCCGTTGCCGGAAAAGTCGCGGAAGAAGTGGGGATTCGTTTTGAGCAGCGTGATGTGTTTATTGACAATCAACCGGCTGTTGAGGCTGTGATGGCCAAATTAAAGGAAGCTGAACATTTGGCATTAGCTCACGGCCGTGTGGTTGTGATTGGGCATGATAAAAAAAATACGTTGGAAGCTATCCGCCAAATGGTGCCGGAAATTGAAAAGAATGGAATTCAGTTGGTATTGATCCGGGATTTAGTCGAATGAATGTACGGGCGAGCCTTGTGCCCGCCCTTCTAAAGGTAGAGTAATGATTGGGGAGTGGGGGTGGGTTGTGAGTAGTGAGGCTGGGATGGGGGTGGGGAAGCATTCGGATTTTTTATGCTAATTCTCGGGATAGAAACTTCCTGCGACGAAACATCCGTTGCGGTTGTCAAAGATGGTAAGAAAATTTTGTCCAATGTGGTGTATTCCAGCTTGAAAGAGCATCGACCGTACGGCGGCGTTGTTCCGGAAATCGCGTCGCGCTCGCATCTTGAAATTATTCTCCCGTGTTTAAAAGCGGCGCTTAAAAAATCAACACATAAATTAGAAGATATTGACCTCGTTGCGGTGACTCAGGGCCCTGGGTTGATGGGTTCTCTTTTGGTGGGAATTGCGGCCGCCAAGGCTTTGGCGCTGGCGCTAAAAAAGCCTTTGGTGGGAGTCGACCATGTATTGGCTCATATTTATGCCGGTTTTATAGATAGGGGGGCGGGCCGGACAAAGCTGCCGCGTTTTCCGGTCCTGGGTTTGGTGGTATCCGGAGGGCATACTTTGCTATTAAAAATGGACAGTCCGGCAAAGGTTCAGATTTTAGGCCGGACGTTGGATGACGCCGCCGGAGAAGCCTTTGATAAAGTTGCAAAAATCCTTGGCTTAGGGTACCCTGGGGGTCCAGAAGTGGATCGTTTGGCCAGAGGTCAGGACCCCAAGCGATTTTTCTTCAGCCGGCCTTTTCTTTCAAAAGATTCCCTCGATTTTAGTTTTAGCGGGATCAAAACAGCCGTTTATTATCAAGCCGAGCGTTTGAAGAAAAAGCCGATGAATCTCCCTACAAAGAAATTGATTTGTTCCGGTTTTCAGGAAGCAGTTTGCGAGGTTTTGACGAAAAAGAGTTTACGGGCTGCGAATCAATTTCATTTAAAAACACTGGTGGTGGGCGGGGGAGTGAGCGCCAATTCGCGTTTACGGCAAATGTTGGCGGGTGAAGCCAAAAAAGAAGGCGTGAAGGTGATTTTTCCGTCCATGGAGCTATGCCAGGACAATGCGGCGATGATCGCTTCTTACGGATACGCGTTGTATCGCGGAGGAAAACGCGACCGGCTGGATTTGCCGGGTTACGCGCAGATGATGGGAAATAAAAAGACATAAAATGGAAATCAAAAAAGAAGAATACAAAGAATTTTTAACGGAAGACTACATGAGTCCCAAAGAAGCGGCGGCGCTTCTTGAGATAAGTGAGGACGAGTTGAAGGCGCTTTTACAAAAGCATCAGATTCCTTCGCATCAAGTTGCGGGCGCTTTTTTACGTTTAAAGAAAAAAGAAATTGAGGATTTGAAAAACCGCTGGCGCATCGAGCGGGAATTGTTTCCCAGACCTCAAGCGTCGCTTTCTCACAAGACTTCCGTGATGCGCGCCGGTTTTTTTGGAAGTATTTATGATTTTTGGTATTTTAACGATTTTTACATTCTCTGTTCGGTGCTGATTATTCTACTTTTATACGTGATCCTTTCGTGAAATTTATTCTAATAGACGGAAATTCCTTTTGCTACCGGGCATTTTATGCCATCCGGGAATTGCGTTCTTCCAAGGGCGAACCCACGAACGCGATTTATGGTTTTATTACCATGCTCGAGAAAATCCTGAAAGAAGTGGACCCTGACGGAGTCGCCGTCACTTTTGATTTAAAAGGTCCTACATTTCGTCACGAACGCTATGATCAGTACAAAATCCAGCGTTCTCCCATGCCGGATGACTTGATTACCCAAATGCCCTTGATTAAAGAAATTATTCGAGCCATGAATATCCCGATTTTTGAGAAAGAGGGCTATGAAGCGGATGACATCATTGGCACTCTTTGCGTGCAGCTCAAAAAAAAGGGAAATGAAGTTTTTGTTGTAACGGGCGACAAAGACATGCTGCAACTGGTTGACGGCAAGGTAAAAGTTCTGAATCCCCAAAAAGATAATTTTATTTACGGCATACCCGAGGTGAAGCAGCGATTTGGCGTGGGTCCTGAAAAAGTCGTGGAAGTGATGGCCCTGATGGGGGACACCTCTGATAATATTCCGGGCGTTCCGGGTATCGGAGAAAAAACCGCAATGAAATTGATTGCCGAGTTCGGCTCTCTTGAAGGCGTTTTAAAAAACCTCGATGAAATCAAAGGGGAAAAGCTAAAAGAAAATCTGGTGAAGTATAAAGACCAGGCACATTTATCCCGTGAATTGGCGACGATTAAAGATGACGTGCCCATTTCCATGGATGTGGAATTGCTCAAACGTCAGGAACCCGACAGCGAAAAACTGGTGGGTTTTTACCAGCGTTTTGAATTTCGCACGCTTTTGAAGGGAATACCCGAAAGCTCTCCTAAAAATGCGGATGACAATGATCTTCGTTATACCTTAATTAACGAGCCGGCTGAATTTGAAAAACTCTTAAAGAAACTTTCTAAAGAAGAAATGTGGGCTCTTGATTTTGAAACAACCCACATCAACCCTATTCTTGCCGTGCCCGTGGGCATTTCATTTTCTTTTAAAGATAAAGAAGCCTGGTTTGTTTCGTTTCGCGAAAAGCTCAAATATAAAGAATGTCTGAACGCGCTGAAGCCTCTTCTTGAAAATCCCAAAATCAAAAAAATCGGCCAAAACATCAAATACGAAATCATGGTGCTTAAAAACTTCGATATTGAGCTGCAAGGGGTGCATTTCGACACCATGGTCGCTTCTTATTGTTTAAACCCGACCAAACCCAACCACAATCTTGACGATATTTCCATGGAACACCTGGGCGTTCGGATTACGGCTACGGAAGAGTTATTAGGTAAGGGCAAGACCCAGATCACCATGGATCAGGTTGAAATCGGCAAGCTTTACCGGTATGGCTGCCAGGACAGCGACGTGACTTTTAGGCTGGCCGGAATTCTATCTAACAAGTTGAAAGAAAAAGAGTTATGGAAACTCTTTGAGGAAATAGAAATGCCTTTGGTGAACGTATTGGCCGATATGGAGTGGGCGGGTGTGGCTATTGACCAGGAGCTTCTCGGGGAGTTTTCGAAGGAGATGGAATTGGGGCTGAAGAGCCTAACCAAGAAGATTTATAAGGAAGCGGGGGAGGAATTCAACATTAACTCCCCTAAACAGCTCGGCGAAATTTTATTTGAAAAACTAGGCCTTCCTATGGTAAAAAAGACTAAGACTGGCGCATCCACAGACGTGGGCGTTTTGGTTGAGCTTTCCGAATTTCATTCTCTTCCCAAAGAAATATTAAAATTCAGAGAACTTTCGAAGCTAAAGTCGACCTATGTGGATGCCTTGCCGCAGCTTGTGAATCTTAAAACCGGCCGCGTGCACACTTCGTTTAATCAGACGGTGACCGCGACAGGGCGGCTTTCCTCGAGCGATCCGAATTTGCAAAATATCCCGGTTCGCACGGAAGAAGGACGCAAAATCCGGCGCGCGTTTGTGGCGGGTTCCAAGCAGTCGGTTTTGATTTCCGCGGACTATTCTCAGATTGAATTGCGGGTGCTGGCGCATTTGTCCGAAGATGAAAATTTGATCAAAGCATTTAAACAGGGCGCGGACATCCACAGTTACACCGCGAGTTTGATTTTTAATGTGGATATGAAGGATGTGACGGATTCCCAGCGGTATTCCGCAAAAACCGTTAATTTCGGCGTGCTTTACGGCATGGGCGCGTTCAGCTTGGCCAAAACATTAGGCGTTAAAAATGACGAGGCCAAGAATTTTATTAAGGCTTATTTTGAGCGGTATCCGAAGATCAGGGAATATTTGGATGGCAGCATCCAAAAAGCGAGAACAGAGGGTTTTGTTTCAACCTATTTCAAGCGCCGCCGGTACATTCCTGAAATTAATTCCAGGGATCCGAGATTTAAAAGTTTCGCCGAGCGAACCGCGATTAACGCGCCGATACAGGGTACGGCCAGTGACATTATCAAGATTGCGATGAATTCGATCCGTGAAAAATTGAAGGCAAAAAATTTTCAAAGCCGCATGATTCTTCAGGTGCATGACGAGCTTTTATTCGAATGTCCAAAGGCAGAACAAAAAGCTTTGGTGGAATTGGTTGAGAACGAGATGAGGCAGGCGGTTCAGTTTTGTGTTCCGATGGATGTGTCGGTTTCCGTTGGCCCAAACTGGCTGGACATGGAAGAGATTGAGTAGGAATTGAGCAAGAATCTTAAAGTTTTGTTTTGCGCGAGTGAAGTCGCGCCTTTTGAGAAAACCGGTGGGCTCGCGGATGTAACCGGCTCTTTGCCAAAAGCGTTGGCTTCTTTGGGGGTGGAGGTTTTAATCACCATGCCCAAATACCGCAATGTGCAGGCGACGTCAAAAAAAGTCGCGCCCAATGTGCAAGCGTTTTTTATCGAGCACGAAGAATATTTTAACCGCGCAGGGCTTTATGGCAATGAGCGCGGGGATTATCCGGATAACCTCCAGCGGTACTCCTTTTTTTGCCAGGCGTCTTTGGATTTGGCCAAATCCCAGGGTTTTAAACCGGATATCGTGCATGTTCACGATTGGCAGGCGGCGCTGATTCCCGTTCTTTTAAAATCAAAATTGGCTTCAGACCCTTTTTTTGAAAAAGCCAAATCCGTTTTTACGATTCATAACATCGCTTATCAGGGGCATTTTTCCCATAAGCAATACGGAAGCCTGGGGCTAGACCCTTCGCTTTTTTCCGTGGATGGTTTTGAGTTCTACGGAAAGATTAACTTGATGAAAGGCGGCCTTTTGTTCGCGGACGCGTTGACCACGGTGAGTCCGACTTACGCGAAAGAAATTCAAACCGAAGAATTTGGATTTGGCTTGAACGGCGTGATCAAAAAGCGGAGCAAGCATTTGACCGGAATTTTAAACGGTTTGGACACCGAGCTTTGGGACCCTGCGAAAGATGAAAAGATCACCAAAACTTTTACGGCAACGGACCTTTCCGGTAAAAAAGAGTGTAAGGCCGGACTTCAGAAAATGTGCGAGTTTGAAGTAAATCCGGACATTCCTGTTTTTGCGATGGTCACAAGATTGGCCGAGCAAAAGGGGCTTGAGCTGGTTTCGGAAATTATCGACAGATTTTTGTACGACGGCGTTCAATTTGTGCTTTTGGGAGACGGGGATGCTTCTTATCAAACGGCTTTCCGCAATATCGGGAACCGGCATCTTAAAAATTCCCGGATTTTTATCGGGTTTGACGGGGTAAAGGCGCACGCGATTTACGCAGGGGCGGATTTTTTTCTGATCCCGTCTTACTTTGAGCCCTGCGGGCTGGGACAGATGATCAGCATGAGATACGGCACGCTGCCGATTGCCAGGAAAACCGGCGGGCTTGCGGACACCGTGATTGATTTAGACGAAAATCCTGAAAGCGGGAACGGATTTTTGTTCAAAGAAAGAATTCCCGAGAAATTGCTGCATTCAATGGAAAGAGCGAAAGATTTGTTCAAAGACAAAAAGAAGATGACGGCTTGCCAAAAAAGAGCCATGCGCGCGGATTTCACATGGAACAAGAGCGCCAAAGTTTACAAAAATTTATACGAGGAGCTCGCGGCTTAAGTGATTGTAGTTGGTTTGACCGGAAATTTGGCTTCGGGAAAAAGCGAAGCCGCCAAGCTTATGAAGGATAAAGGCGCGGTTGTTGTGGATGCCGACATGGTGGCGCGAAAACTCACTGAAAAAGGCAAGCCCTTATTCAAAGCGATCGTGAAATTTTTCGGAAAGCAATTTGTGGATAAAAAAGGCGCCCTCGACCGCCGCAAACTGGCATTGCACGTTTTTAGTCACCCCAAAGACCTTAAAAAATTGAATGTCATC
>JAHFFM010000212.1 GCA_023247935.1 Candidatus Omnitrophota bacterium
GGGAGCGACATTTACTTAGTTTACCCCGCCAGTAAAACACAGCCCATCGAAGTCATCACCAAAGTGATCCGCTTAAAATATCTAAGACTGTCAAACTCTCCATTGGACGTTGGAGGACAGGTGACTATCAGCGATTTGGCTAAATCGGCAGTGGCTTCATCCAGCAGCTCAGATTCATCTTCGTCCAGTTCTTCCAGCTCAAGCTCGTCATCGTCTTCCAGCAGCACCGCTTCGACCGATGGGGGCGATAAAGGCGCTGATAAATTAATTCAAAAATTACTCTCTTCGCAGGGCAAAGTTGCCACCGAAATTCATACGAACAGCTTGATCATCACGGACACGCCTGATTCCATAGCGGCGATTGAGAAAATATTGACGCAAATTGATGTGCCGCCTTCTCAGGTTATTCTGGAAGTCCAGATCATGGAAGTTTCAAAAACATTAGCTTCAGATCTTGGTGTTGAATGGGGAGGCGACGACGGGGCTTTAGCTTCTTTCCAAGCCGGAAAGAGGAGCACCACTTTTCCGTTTCAAGAAAAAATATTTAATCAAAATAAGGGCGTCAAACCCTCCTTTTTTGTAAATAAGCTAGGTAGCACGGCGACGGATAGCGAACCTTCCGCCCTGCAGTATGGCGTGCTGGACGCCAACAATCTATCGGCAACCCTTCACTACATCCAAGCCGACGCCAAAACAAAAATTTTAGCCAGGCCGCGCGTTTTAACCCAAAACAATGAGGCTGCGGCTATCCGCCTAGTCACTGCGCAGGCGATCGGCAAAACCTCTTCCTCGTCAGGAGAGGGTGGGGGCGCAAGCACAACCACCGAAGCTGAAAGAGCAGATGTTGGTATCAGCATGCGCATGACCCCACAAATCAACGACGACAACACGATTCTATTATTTTTAGAACCTTCCGTGTCAACGGCAGCGGCTTCCCAGTTCTTTCCGAGTGATTTCGTAGACACGACAACACGTCTCATCCGCACCATGGCAAGAGTCAAAGACAATCAAACTTTGGTAATCGGCGGATTGATTGATGGTCAGGGCACGGAACAAAAACGAAAAGTGCCGTTTCTTGGGGATTTACCGCTTCTGGGCCGCGCTTTTCGATACGATGAATTGGATAACACGGATAGAGAGCTTTTAATTTTTGTAACGCCTCATATCGTGCGAGGATCGACCAGCTTGGGAGTAAAAAGCGCCACAGCCAATGGGGAAGACGCGTCCGTTCGCCGCATTCTGGGCGAATTTAGAGACAAGGAAATGGACGATTTTGGAAACGCTTTTGACGGCTTCGAAAAAACAAAACGCGCTTTTTTGGTCAAAGAAGATGATCTGCTAAAAGCCAGCGATAAGCGCTATTCAAACCCCGTCGTTGAAAAACAAATGGGGCAGGCGTTGGATCTTTTAAGCTCTCAAGCCATGGACGGAAAAATGACCTCCGCTATGGATTCCGTAAGTTCAAAAAAATAATTTTTCATGACTTCCGGCCAAGCGGCATCTACTTCGCTTAAGCTCACAGAAATTCTTATTCAGGAAAAACTCCTGAATCAAGAACAGCTCTCTAAAGCGCTTGAAGCTCAAAAAAACAACCCGGATCAAACCATTGACTCCCTCTTAATCAAATCCGGCGCTATTTCCGACAAAGACATGGTGATGGCTTTAAGCCGCATTCTGAATTTGCCATTGGCTACGCGGGATTCAGAATTGCTGGTGCCGGAAAGAGAGCAAAACCTGCAAGCCCTCTTGTCTGAAGAATTTTGCCGAAAAAATTATGTCCTCCCTTTATACAGGCATGCCAATGCGTTAAAAATTGCACTGGCGGATCCGACCAACGTTATTCTTCTTGATAACTTGCGCCTGATGACCAGCTGCTACATTCAAAAAGTGGTGGCCTCTCATGCGGACATTGAATACGCGATAGGACTCCTTTATGGACAAGGGGGGAGTCAGCTTAAAACCGTCGTGGACGCCTCTTACAATAAAGAGAAGGGTGAGATAGCGGTCAAAAAGGAAAGCGATTCCAAGTTAACCCTGGACAATATCGTTGCCAGCGCCGAAAAAGCGCCCGTTATCAACCTGACAGACCTTCTTATTCTTCAGGCCGTCAAAGACCGGGCAAGCGATATTCATATCGAACCCTTCGAAGATCATATTTCAATCCGATTCCGTATTGACGGTGTTTTGTACGATATTCCTCCGCCGGATAAGTCCATGATGCTGCCTTTGGTTTCTCGTCTGAAAATTATTTCAAAAATGGATATCTCTGAAAAACGCTTGCCGCAAGACGGCAGCTTCAGCGCCATCATTGAAGGCCGGGATATTGATTTTCGTGTTTCCACCATTCCTACGGTTCACGGGGAAAAGATGGTTCTTCGTATCTTGGACAAACGCGCCACCTCGATGAGTTTGGAATCATTGGGTATGTCCAAAGAAGAATTGATTCGTTTTCGAAAACATGTCAACAAACCTTACGGCCTGGTCCTAGTCACGGGCCCCACGGGAAGCGGAAAAACTACGACCCTTTATTCCATCATCAATGAATTGAAAGGCTCGGAAAAAAATATCACCACCATCGAAGACCCGGTGGAATACATGATTTCAGGGATCAACCAAGTTAACGTCAAAGCCTCCATTGGCCTGACCTTCGCCGCCGGGTTGCGCGCCTTTCTGAGACAGGACCCGGATATCATGCTTGTCGGAGAAACTCGCGATCTTGAAACCGCGCAAATATGCGTTCGCGCCGCCCTCACAGGCCATATGGTTTTCAGCACCATTCACACCAATGACGCGCCCTCCACGGTTAATCGTCTCGTGGATATCGGGGTAGAACCCTTTTTTGTGGGCTCATCTCTTCTAATGATCATCGCGCAAAGGCTCGTCAGAAAACTTTGTGAAAAATGCAAAACAGCTTATAAACCAAACCTTGCTCAATTGCCTCCAAATTTCAAAATAACCGCGGATAAAATTTATCTCGCCAAAGGATGTGAAAAATGCGGTAAAACCGGCTACGCGGGAAGGCTTCCCATTTTTGAAATTCTTTATATGACGGATGAAATCCAAGAAATGATCGTGCGTCGTACAACGTCCATTGAAATTCGAGCTACCGCCATCAAAAACGGCATGCGAACACTGGAAGACAGCGGTATTCAAAAAGTAAATGAAGGCCTCACTTCCCTTGATGAGGTTCTCAGACTCACAATGGCAGGAGGATACTAATGCCTGTTTATATGTATGTGGCCCGCGACAGCACGGGAAAAGCGGTTCAAGGCCATCAAGAGGCCGTGAACGAATCAGCTGCTGTTTCCATTCTCCAAAACAAAGGTCTTTTTGTCACACATGTCATCAATACAGCGGCCGTTATTCGAGCCAAAACTAAAACGCGGCACAGACGCCGTGGAATTAATTCTGAGGACCGTCTTTTTTTTATTGCTCAAACCGCCAATCTTTTGAGTGTGGGAATTCCGTTTGTTCGCACA
>JAHFFM010000213.1 GCA_023247935.1 Candidatus Omnitrophota bacterium
GCATGGAGGCTAACCTTTAATGTGCGGCGTGCTTAGACTGGTCGTATTGAGCTTCGGTCAAAAGCTGCTCAAATTCAGCGGTGTTTGAGCATTCCAATTCATACAACCAACCATCGCCTAGCGGAGATTGATTCACCAGCTCCGGTTTCATGGTTAATTTGTCATTCGCCTTGCTAACCACACCAGACATAGGCGCGTAAATATCAAACGCGGCTTTCACGGATTCCACCACCATCACACTGTCTTTGCTTTTGACCTGCTTGCCGGCTTTTGGAAGCTCCACAAAAACAACGTCTGAAATTTCTTTTTGAGCATGCTCCGTGATTCCGATTCTGGCGGTTTTGCCGTTCAGACTCACCCATTCATGAGTGGGTGTATAGCGCAATTTTGATTTATCCATTTTTAATCTCCAGAAATGTTGATTTGATTTAAATTTTCTTGTGCTTCAGCGGCACAAACGGTCTTTTCACCACTTCCGCGGGTGCCGTTCTTCCGTGCACTTCTACTTCTATTTCCGTTCCAATTTTTTCGTTTCCGATAGAAACCAAACCCATCCCAATGCCTTGGCCAAGAGTAGGCGCGAAAGAACCGCTGGTCACTTTTCCTATCACTTGCCCGCCCTTGCGCAATAAATACCCGTCTCTCGGAATGGATTTGTCCTTCATTTTAAAACCCACCAATTTTTTTTGGAGTCCGGCCTGCTTTTGACGAAAAAGAGGTTCGCGTCCCACAAAATCGCCTTTTTCAAAAGAAACCGCGAAACCCAGCCCTGCTTCCAGAGGAGTGATTTGCTCGTCCATTTCATGACCGTATAAAGGGTTACCGGCTTCAAGTCTCAAAGTATTGCGCGCCCCAAGCCCGGCCGGAAGCACGCCTATTTTTTTTCCGTCATTTAAAAGCCTGTCCCATAATTTAGGAGCAAGAGACACCATGGAAAATAATTCAAACCCGTCTTCGCCCGTATAACCCGAGCGCGATATCCATACGGGTCCGCTTTCAAATGAAACTTGTTTAAATGTGTAATAAGCGAGTTTTTTCAAGTCAAAACCAAAAAGCGTTTCCAATATTTTTTCAGAATCCGGTCCTTGCGCCGCGATACAAGCCGTTTCGTCGCTTCTGTTGTCAATTTGAACGGACTTTGTCGCGTAACGCAGCAGTTCTTTAAAATCCTTTTCAATATTCGCGGCGTTCACGATCAAATAATAATCATCCACCTCACCGCGATAAATCAGAATATCGTCCAAAGAAAAACCCTGCTCATTGCACAAGAGAGCGTAAATCACTTGATAGGGCTCACATTTTCTCAAATCATTGGTGATGCGACTTTGTAAAAATGAAAACGCGTCTTTGCCTTTAACATGAATTTCACCCAAATGCGAAACGTCAAAAATACTGCATTTTTGACGAGTGTGCTGATGCTCGGCCATAATCGAAGTGTATTGAATGGGCAGGCTCCAGCCCCCAAAATCAACCATTTTTCCTTGCAAGGCCAGATGGCGGTCGTAAAGCGGGGTCTTTTTAAAGCTTAGATTTTCTTCCAAGAGCGTCATTTTTCTTTAGTTACGAGTTCGAATTGCATTTTGTATTAAGAACCTATCTCAAACCCCTTCTCGTGACTGCGACGCTTTCTACCGGCCTGCGACTTTGTCATCCTCGTCGTCCATATCGCAGAGGATATGGCCTCCTCGGATGGCTTCGTCTCGGCTCGGCATAAAGCGTCTCGTCTACGGAGCAGGGTTTTGAGATAGGTTCTAATGCATTACGGTATCACACAATTTTTGTCAAATCTATATGTTTTAGGAAGGCTTTTCCCACACAATCCGGCTGACAACCCTCTTTGATATAAGGAAACATCCCCAGGCTCTTGGTTTTGCCAATCTTAGCCACAACTTGAGGGTTGGTTTTCTCAGGAACGCTCATTTCGCCTCCGACTATGCGGTTAAAAATAACCCCCAAAGGCTCTATTTTTCGCTTCCTGAGAGCTTCCAAACTCAACAAAGAATGATTGATCGCTCCCAACCCGGAACGGGACACAAGAACAGTTTGCGCCTTTAACTTGGGAATCAAATCAATCACCAAAAATCGATCCGTGACAGGAACAAGCAAGCCCCCGCAGCCCTCCACAACCAAAAAATCCAGCTTACACTTTTTAAAATATAAAAAAGCCTTCTCTATTTTTTTAATATCGATCTTTACTCTTTCCCGCTCAGCCGCCACATTCGGAGAAAGTGATTCTTTAAGAGCGATCGGATTCACAAACTTAATCGGATCATGCGCCCTGACGGCTTTTATCAAAAAATAAGCATCTTCCTGCCCCCCGCAAGAAACCGGCTTCATAACCCCAACGGAATACCCTTTTATCCTCAAAGCAGCCGCTAATCCCGCAGCCACAATCGTCTTTCCCACCCCGGTATCCGTCCCAGCCACAAATATCGTTTTCATCTTAATTCTCTCCATCTTTAAGAGCGACGGGTCCTGTCACCCGTCGGCAGCTTGAGCTTTAACATAAACTTTGCCCCAGGCCCCGAATGGGCAACTTCCTCAAAAACCCCCTTAGTTGCCCGCGCCTTCGGCGCCATAAGTTACTTCGCAACTTACTTCGGGTATTACAACCACCACCAACTCACCGGACTAGGACCGTGTCCAATAGGCCTAGTGCCCATTAATTAATGAAACCTCAGTAGATGTCGCAAAACAAGTTTTTCGTAGCGACCACACACTTCCTCTCCCTGCTATGATTTTTCTCTAAATCACAAGGGGGGCCGGAAAAAGCCTCTGAGCCGCCCCGCAGTTATAAAATATTCCACGCGGCGAATTGGCTTTTTCCGGGGGGCCCCGTGATTTAGAGAAAAATCATGGGAGAGGAAGTGGGAGGCGCGGAGAAAAACTTGTTTTGCGACATCAAGCGGTAACTTCCTCAATACATTCCCCAATAACCCTGCACAATTTCTTTAATTCGGGGATTGTGATTGAAAGTGGGGGCATGAGGACTACCACGTTTCCTAGCGGGCGGACGATTATGCCTTTGGTGCGGGCAAGCATTCCGACTCTTGCGCCTCGCTTCTCGGACAACCGATAAGGTTCCTTGGTTGCGGTGTTTTTAACCAATTCAATCCCCACCATGAATCCGGTTTGACGGATATCGCCCACGTGTGGCAGCCTTTTGATTTTCCACAACTCTTGGGTTAATACTTCAATTTTTGGAGCCAGCTTCTCCAGAGTTTTTTCTTTTTCAAATATTTCTAGGTTGGCAATCGCGGCGGCGCAGGCCAAAGGATTCGCGGAATAAGTGTGCCCGTGAAAGAAGGCTTTGAATTCATGGTATTCCCCTAAAAATGCGTCATAAATTTTTTGAGTTGCAAATGTCGCGGATAGCGGCAAATAACCCCCCGTAATCCCTTTTGCCGCACAAAGAAAATCCGGAGAAACTTTTTCCTGCTCGCACGCAAATAAAGTGCCTGTCCGGCCAATCCGGTGG
>JAHFFM010000214.1 GCA_023247935.1 Candidatus Omnitrophota bacterium
GCTTTTGACCGAAGCTCAATACGACCAGTCTAAGCACACCGCGCATTAAAGGTTAGCCTCCATGCAATATATTTCCAATACCGCCGAAGACCGCAAGGCCATGTTGAAAGCTATCGGAGTAGACTCCGAGGAAGTCTTGCTGGCGCAAGTGCCGAAAAAGCTTCGCGATTTCAAATGGAATCTTCCCAAGGGCATTTCCGAACTTGAGCTTTTAAGGGAAGTGGTGGAAACCGGCAAGGCAAACCACCATTTTCATGACCATGCCTGTTATTTGGGCGCTGGCTGCTATGACCATTTTATTCCCAGTGTCGTGTCCGTACTCGCTCATCGCAGCGAATTCATTACTTCTTATACGCCGTATCAGGGTGAGGCCAGTCAGGGTACGCTTCAATTTATTTACGAGTACCAAAGCTTGATGTGTGAGTTGACGGGAATGGATTTTTCCAACGCTTCCATGTATGACGGGGCGTCGAGTTTGGCGGAGGCCGTTCTTTTGGCGCTTCGATTGGGCGATCGGAAAAAGATTTTGATTCCTGAAACCATTCACCCGGAATACCGGCAAGTGGTGCAAACGTATGTTTCTATGATGAATTGCCAGCTCGTTTTCATTCGCATGAAAGAGGGTGTGGTGGACATGGATCATTTAAAAAAAGAAATCAATTCGGACGTGGCGGCGGTGGTGATGCAGCAACCGAATTTTTTCGGACTTTTAGAATCCATGGAGGAAGCCTCCGCTTTGGCACATAAAGAAGGCGCTTTGCTGATTGCTTGCGTGAATCCGGTTTCGCTTGGGATTTTGACGCCTCCGGGGGATTATGGCGCGGATATCGCGGTAGGGGAAGGCCAGCCGTTAGGGAATCCAGTGGCGTTTGGCGGGCCTCATTTCGGTTTTTTTACGGTTAAGGCGGATTTGCTTCGCAAAATTCCGGGCCGCATCGCGGGAATGACTGTAGATAAAGCGGGGAAACGTTCTTTTGTTTTGACGCTTCAAGCCAGAGAACAGCATATTCGCCGTGAAAAGGCGACGTCCAATATTTGCACGAATCATTCGCTCTGTGCGTTAAAAGGGGCTATTTATATGAGTCTTCTTGGTCCCAAAGGAATCAAGAAACTGGCTTTAATTAATTTAAAAAAAGCGCAGGACACTTACGAAAGATTGTTGAAAATAAACGGCGTGAAACCGCTTTTTTCAAAGCCTTTTTTCAATGAATTTCCTCTGACGATTTCGAAGGAGCCGAAAGCACTCAAAACCAGCTTGAAAAAACACAAAATTTTAGGACCGCTGGCGCTTGAAAAATATTATCCTGATTTTTCTTCTTCTTATTTGGTGGCAGTGACCGAAAATCGCGCGGATTCGGATTTGGATCGTTTGGCGCGTGCGATCGAGGAGGTAAAATGAGCGAGCTTATTTTTGAGAAGCATTCCAGAAGCGAGGCGGATTGGCTTCCGGAGCCGGGTGCCGCCGAAGAAAAAATTCTGGAAAGAATCCCCAAGCAGTTTTGGAGAAAAAAATCACCGAAATTTCCTTCGGTGTCCGAACTTGATGTGGTGCGTCATTTTACGGAGCTTTCGCAGAAAAATTTTTGCGTGGACACGCATTTTTATCCCCTGGGCTCCTGCACCATGAAATACAATCCAAAGGCGCTCGATGCGATCGCGTCACTTTCTTCGTATTCCTTAATCCATCCTTATCAAGACATCGAGGATTCGCAAGGTGCTTTGAAAGTGCTTTATCAAACCCAGCGCTATCTCTCGGAAATTACGGGCATGGATGAATTCACGTTGCAGCCAGCCGCAGGCGCGCATGGCGAGTTTTGCGGTCTTTTGATCGTCGGTGCTTACCATCGTTCTAAAAATGAGCATAAGAAAAAAGTTTTGATTCCGGATTCCGCACATGGCACAAATCCCGCATCCGCCACGCTTTGTGGTTACGAAGTGGTACAGGTAAAAACCAACGCCAAAGGCCATGTGGACTTGGCTGATTTGAAATCCAAACTGAATGAGGATTCAGCCTGTATCATGATGACCAATCCCAGCACCTTGGGTCTTTTTGAAGATGAGATTCTTGAAATCGCGCAGGCTGCGCACAAAGTTGACGCACTTGTTTATTATGACGGCGCGAATATGAACGCGCTTTTGGGAATATGCCGGCCGGGAGACATGGGTTTTGACATCGTCCATTTGAATTTGCATAAAACGTTTGCCGTGCCTCATGGCTCGGGCGGTCCGGGCTCGGGTCCGGTAGGCGTGAAAAAGAATTTGATCTCATTTTTACCCAAGCCTCGAATTCTGATGGAAGGAGACACCTATGTTTTTGAGGAAAAAGCGCCTCAGTCCGTCGGAAAACTCAGAACATTTTATGGAAATTTTGGAGCCATTATCCGTTCTTACGCGTACATCAAGGCGCTTGGCGCGGAAGGACTTAAAGCCGTTTCCGAAAACGCGATATTAAACGCGAATTATTTGCGGGTGAAGCTGCGTGATTTTTATGATATTCCCTATGACAGCATTTGCATGCACGAATTCATCATGGCCGCGACAAGACAAAAGAAAAAAGGCGTGCGCGCTTTGGATATCGCCAAACGTCTTCTGGATTTCGGCGTCCACGCGCCTACGGTTTATTTTCCGCTCGTGGTCGAAGAAGCGATGATGGTGGAGCCTACGGAAACCGAATCCCGCGAAACGCTCGACACTTTTGTTGAGATTCTCAAAAAAATTGAAAAAGAGATCGAAGAGAATCCTCAGAAAGTTTTAGAAGCGCCTCACACCACGCCGGTTAACCGTATCGATGAAGTCCGTGCGGCCAGGCAGCCTGATCTGCGGTACAGCGAAGTCCGGCAAACGCCGAACTCCTAATCCAAACAAAAAAAAGATGCTTTCCCGATTCCGGTTAATTATCGATATCCCGAGGTCCGCCACGCAAAATATGGCGTTGGATGAAGCCTTGGTTGAGACGCAAACAGCCGACGCAATGCCCTGCATCCGGTTTTATCAATGGGAAGAGCCGGCTGTTACCGTCGGCTACTTTGAAAGTGTTGAAAAAACAGTCTCGCGGCTTCAGGCCGGAAAAAAGGATTTGGCGGTGGTCCGGCGATTGACCGGCGGAGGAGCCGTGCTTCATGGCAAAGACCTGACATTTTCTTTATGCGCACGTTTGCCGAATCCGCGCATTCCTTCGGACGTAAAAGATTCTTACCTTAAAATCAACGAAGCGATTCGCATGGGATTAAAAGAAAATTTTTCTAAAATTGATTACGCGGATTGCAAAACCATTTCTTCGCAATCTTCGCGGCAAAAAGACAGAGTATGCTTTGAATCTCCCAGTTGCTACGATTTGCTTTTAGACGGAAAAAAAATTTTGGGTGCGAGTCAGCGCCGGTTTGGTTCGGCAATATTGCATCAATCTACTTTATTTATCCAAAAACCATTTGGTGAATTGATTTCCATGATTCGCGGAGGTTTTGAGACGCTTTGGAA
>JAHFFM010000215.1 GCA_023247935.1 Candidatus Omnitrophota bacterium
AATTTCCATCGATTCGGTTTACGGCACGAGCGGCGATGGATTCAAGATCGTCGGTATTTTCTCACGAGCGACAATAAAAAGGCGGCTGACCTGATCAATCAGGATTCCGGGGCTTTAGGAGCTTCTTGAGCCGTTCACGGCGCGGTGGTATACTTGCAGCGTTGTACTGTTTCTCCTGGGGGTGACCAGTTTCGACAGGGGAAGAGAATTAAAGGGAGCATGCAGAGGTGGTCGGGAGGCCTCTTAAAACACCTGACAAAACACAAATGCTGATAAAACCAGCTGGAACAACAGGGCTATCGGACCGGTTTCCGTTCCGATTAGCTTTGGGGTTCTTCCAATCGCTGCTTAATTGACAGCGACGTTACCCGGCCAACGCCCGCTAGGCTGAAGTAACGACATCAGCGGGACGCGTTCGATGCCGCGTTCTCCGGTATCGGGCTAAGACTTCGAGAGCTCGTCCCAGGAAATCCCGGCTGCGGGAGTTTCGGGGATTAAACAAAACGCAGACTGAGCATGGAGCGCCTTTTAAGTCAAATCTCTTGGACGAGGGTGCAATTCCCTCCACCTCCACCATTTGCTCGTTAAACTCCGCAACTCTTGAAAATAAAAAGGGTTGTGGAGCTTCTAGCACCAGTACAGAGCACTCTATCTACGAAAAGGGCGCCTTTCTTCTAATTTTATCTTAAAAATTTCCTTTAAAAAACTGGGGAACATGTCGTAAATAAGGGTGTTGTAAAATATTTACTACGGTGTATAATTCTTACCATAAATGGGAAGTGCTTCAGAAACGGAGGGAGGGCAAAAATCATGGGGAAATTCGGAGAATTTTTCAAGGAGAAAAGGCTTCTAAGCAGTTTAACTTTGCGCCAATTTTGTTCCAATTATAATTTAGATCCTGGAAATCTTAGTAAATTAGAACGGGGTCAGCTTGCCCCTCCTCAGCATGAAAAACTGGAAGAGTATGCGAAGTTTTTAGGGTTAACTCCAGGATCAGATGATTGGTTTAAACTTTTTGATCTTGCTGCCGCCGAGGCTGGAAAAATCCCTGAAGATATCTTAAGCGATGAGGAAGTAGTGGATAAGCTACCAGTTTTATTTAGGACTCTTCGAGGAAATAAATTGTCTGAGGAGACTTTAGATAAACTGGTTCGTAAAATAAAAGGGCAATAGATTGAGTCGTGATTACGCAATACCCCCTTTGAATTACGATGCCCTGCGAGCGAAAGCTTGCGAATTTTTTGATCTGTACTATCCTTCCCAGAAATTTCCTATTCCTATCGAGCAAATAATTGAAAAAGATCTTCGTATGGATATTATTCCGATGCCGGGTCTTCGCAGCGTGCTTGATGGGGAGGGCGACGGTGTAGACGCCTACACGAGCAGTGACTTAAAGGAACTGACCGTGGATGAGCATGTCTATAAGAATTATCCGTCGCGTTATGTTTTTACCCTTGCACATGAAGTGGGACATGTTTTCCTTCACCGACACCTTTATGAACCAAGGCAATTTTCTTCAATCGAAACCTGGAAGAGTTTTTTGCGCGATATGCCAACGGGCGCGCATCAAACTTACGAATGGCAGGCTAATTCTTTTGCGGGACTAATTTTGGTTCCAGAGGTTTATCTGGAGCAAGTGGTCGACAAGCATCTTCGAGCGATCGTGCGTATTTTAAAAAGCAAAGGGCAGTTGATCGGTACTGATATGATAGGGCCAGTCTGGGACGTTATTTATGATCGAACGGCGAAAGACTTTGGGGTTTCTAGTGCCGTCATTCAGCATCGTATTGGTTACGATAACTTGAATGATCCCGCCAAATTGCGAGAAAAAATTGACGCTTTAGTTGCAGACCCGCTTATTTAAGGGCTTTTTTTCTTCAGATTTTCAAAATATATTTTATCGGTTAGAAGTAAATCTTTCAGGGTGAGGCGGTTTGCCCTAAGGATGTTTGGGCTCCACCGCCACGTAATATTAAATAAAGATGAATGCCGTAGTCCTTATTTCGGACTACGGCATTTTTTTTGAGGACGGCGTTCATTATGGGTTTGAACAGACTAAGTTTGTCGCCGGCCGCATGCGGGACACTGCGCGTCCAGACGGGAAATGACTTTGCGGCAATGAGAACAGCGTGCCGCTCCTTCTGAATTTATTTCCCGATAATCTTTTATAAAACAAAATCCCGCATAAATGAGAATAATTCCAGTAATTCCAGAGCAGAGGAAAATCTTGAGTTCGGTTTCAAGCGAGATGAAAAAGGGGAGCCCGAGGAAAAAGTGGGCCGCCCAGATCGCGTAGCCCAGGACTGTTAAGAGATACAAGCTGATCAGAAAATACCAGGCCCCGGGGAAAAGCTCCATTTGCCATGCCCGGGCCAGGGCCAGGAAAATGAGTCCGCCGATCAAAGTAAAGGGCAGTACGAGATTGATTCTCTGCCCGTATTCTGAGCTTTCGAGCATGACGAGCGACCGCATCTTTTGGAGATCGAGAGAGACTTTCGGCCGGGGAAGGCTTATGTTCCAGGTCTTGAATCGAGCTTCAACATAACTACGGAAAACCTGCAGGCTTGAAGGCCCGATTAGTTTTGTTTCAACCGGCACAAGCGTGAGACTATTTCTGTAAAACTCTTCGTACGATCCTGCGGCCTCTTTCTGGTTTCCAAGCTTTTCATAAGCGTAGCCGAGCAGAAGATACGCTAGCCGGTTTCCGTCATAATCCCGCACCGCATTGCGGAGCAAGGGGAGGGCGGCCTGGATATCGCCGCGATCCGCGAGAAGACGTACGGCCTCCGCCGTGAGACGGTAAGAGTCATTGATTTTCTTGATCCGGGAAATCATGTCATTGCCGAGCATTAGCGATTTGCGCGAAACAAGGCTCAATTCGTTTCGAAACGCCGTTTGTTCCACGGTTTGTGCTGGAGGAGAGCTTTCAGAGGTTTGTAGCGTTGTGATCTGTGGCTCGGCAAATGCCGGCGCCGAAAAGAGAAGAAAAAGGAAAAGCAATAGCAGAAATTTTTTCACAGACTTATTATAGCGTCCTTTCGGCCATTCGCCAGACGATCTTCTCCCCGTTTCAAGGGTCTTTAAATAAATAGCCGCTGAATTGAGGTAATAGTAAAATGATGAAAAGTCGAATAAGAACTTGAAGAGAAAGATAGGGCTCCCATGACTGACTGGAAGATTTATGCGATCGGGTCTGCGTGTTTTGCCGGGCTTACGGCCATTTTAGGGAAAGCCGGAGTGAAGGGCATTCCTTCGAATTTTGCGACGCTTCTCAGGACAGCCATCATTTTCTTGTTTCTTGCCCTGCTGGTTGCGTTCCGGCGGGAGTGGCAGAATCCGCTTTCGTTGAACCGTAGGAGTTTGATATTTCTTCTGCTTTCCGGAATTGCGACCGGGCTCTCATGGCTTTGTTATTTCCGGGCCTTGCAAACCGGACCGGCTTCTCTTGTCGCGCCCCTCGATAAACTCAGCCTTGTT
>JAHFFM010000216.1:0-3079 GCA_023247935.1 Candidatus Omnitrophota bacterium
TTCCGCTTTTTCCGCAGCGGCTGTTTCAAAAATATCCGCTAAATTGGTGGCTGGAAGCTCTTCGGAGCCTATTTCAAAAACCAGATTCTTTAAGACAACTTCTTTCCCCTTCTTCATGCCGTCACCGCCGCGGCTTTTTCGGGATGAATCCGGAGCATATGGCTTTGAGCGCATTTTTTGGCCAGGTTTCTGACTCGCGCAATATAAGTCGGACGCTCATTCACACTAACCGCTCCCCTTGCGTCCAACATATTGAACACATGGGAAGTTTTGAGAGTCCATTCATAAGCCGGCAGCACCAATGCTTTCGCGCTGGGTTCAGGCCCTAAAAGTCTCTTGGCCTCGGCTTCATATTTTTCAAAAAGCTCAAGCAAAAGCTTGGTGTCGCTGGTTTCAAAATTATAAGTGCAATAATCCACTTCCGGGCTTCTTCTCAAATCGCCATATTTCACGCCTTTAGACCATTGAAGCTCAAAAAGATCCTGCTTACCCTGCAAAAACATGCAAATACGCTCAAGACCATAGGTGATTTCGCAGGAAATGGGCTTCAAAACAAATCCGGCCATTTGTTGAAAATACGTGAATTGAGTCACCTCTAAGCTGTCAATCCACACTTCCCAGCCCAAACCGGATGCGCCAAGCGTTGGTGACTCCCAGTCATCCTGCACAAAACGGATATCATGCTGCTCAGGTTTTAAACCCACAGAACGAAGGCTGTCCAAATACAAGTCCTGGGCATTTTCAGGAGAGGGCTTCAGAATAACCTGATATTGATAATAATGCTGAGTGCGGAGAGGATTTTCACCATAACGGCCATCCGTCGGCCGGCGAGTGGGTTGAACATAGGCGACATTCGCAGGCGCCTCACCCAAAGAACCTAAAAATGTTGCCGGATGAAAAGTACCCGCACCCACTTCCATATCATAAGGCTGAAGAATAGAGCAGCCTTTTTTGGCCCAATATTCCGAAAGTTTCGCAATGAGATCTTGAAAATAAATCATTTTGATTAAATACTCCGTGTTCTAGCGGATAGGAGATACGCGCCTATCTCCTGTATCCTATCCGCTATAGACCGATCTTTTCCATAAATGTAAGAGAGTTCAGTTTATGAGACAAATGAAAATCTGTAAAGCGTCTTAAAACCTTTTCCAGCTCTTCCCCCACCTCCTGGGAAACCTTCACGGAATAAAGGTCGGAAATGGCGGCCCGCTGCACATGACTTAAGAAATGAAGAGTGCCAAGTGAGATCGGAGCGCTTGTTTCGTGCCGCCCTGACCCTTGTCCGGCAGAAAAACGAGGGTTTGCCGACGCGGCCACATGCCTGGCACCCAATTTCCCCTTTGACCCGCAATCTCCACAATGAACGCCGCCTAATCCCGCGTTAAAATAAAAAATACCCTTGGCTTCCGTCCGGCAAAACACGCAATTCTTCACTTCAGGCATTAAACCCAGCAAATCAAAAAGCTTTACCTCAAAGATTCTGGCCGCGCGTTTGGCGGAAGCGCCGCTAACTAAAAATTTTAAAGTGTCGTGCATGAGCTCAAAAATCTCAGGAGCGGACTCTTCGTTTTCCACAAGTTCTTTTAAAAGCTCGGAGCAATAACTGGCCGTCGCTAAACGCTCCAAATCATCGCGAAGTACGGGAAAAAGATCCAGCAAATCCACCTGGGTTACCAGGTGGAGCTCAGCTCCCCGCCTGCGCCGGTAAAAAAGAATTTCATTCAAAGAAAAAGGCTCAAGCGTGCTTCCAAAGCGAGCGCGGGTGTCGCGTATTCCTTTCACGATTCCGCGAATGCGGCCAAAATCCTTGGTGTAAAAATCACCAAGCAGACTGGTGTCGCGATAATCCTGAGTATGCAATACAAACGCGAGTGATTTAGTGGCGCTCATGATGGAAAAGCGAAGAACGAAAAGCTAAAAGCGAAGAGTTTTGGTGCCACTTCGTGGCTTTTATATAGGGTCGCGAAGTGACTCCAAAGCTTTTCGCTATTCACTCTTCGCTTTTCGCTCATATTTTACCTTCCGGAATAACGGCTCCGCCTGAAATCGTGAGCCTTATGCCATCTTCCACCGAAACAGGAACTTCAATTAAGTCCTCTTTGGGCACAAATACAAAGAAACCCGTTGCCGGATTCGGGGGCGAAGGCACAAAAACACTGACAAGTTCTGCCCCGGTTTTCTGGCAAAGCACCCATTGTCTCTCTTGAGTGACAAACCCCATGGAATAAAGCCCCTTACGCGGGTATTCCAAAAAAACCACCCTTTTAAAAATTCCCGCCTTGTCTCCAAAAATTGCCTGAGAAATATCCTTAAACGAGCGATAAATTTTATTGAACACGGGAATGCCGGTGATAACGGTTTCTCCACTTTCGAGCACGCGTCTAAAAAGAAATTTTTGCGCGGCAAACCCCAAAACCGTCACAAATAGAATCACCGTAATGGCTATCAGAACTTTGGTTATCGCGATCCGCAACGGCTGATCCAAATTTCCGGGTAAAAGCTGAAACACGGGATTTACCACAAACGCGTCCGCCAGACGCACTAAATAGCCGATGAAAAGCACCGTCAGGAAAAACGGAGCTAAAATTAAAAGACCGGAAACAAAATAAGTCTGAGCTTTTTTCATTTTTTTCTAAAAAATTACATGAAGATCTTAAAGAAAAACGTGGTCACAAGAATTCCTACGAGCGCGCCGGCCACCACTTCCCAAAGCGAGTGTATTTTGGATTTCAAACGGCTCTGAGCCACAAGAGAGGCCATCAAAAAACCGATTCCAATCACAAATAAATTTTCCTGCGTAAAAACAATCACGGTCCACAAGGAAAACGCCACCGCCGAATGACCGCTGATAATGCCACCCTGAAAAGGCGTGCCCTTCCTACCAAAGGCTTTCCCATAAATAACAACCAATACTGCCACCAGCAGCGAAATAAAAGTGATGTAAGTGGCTGAATGACGAAGGCGGAATACTAGAAATTCAAACGGAAAAACCCAATATTTTGAAAAAATGAAAAAACCGACAATAAACGCGTTAACGGCAGCCACCAAAACAATGCCAGCCGCGATGTCTTTCACGAGA
>JAHFFM010000216.1:3089-3474 GCA_023247935.1 Candidatus Omnitrophota bacterium
ATGATGGTTCGGATGAAGCAAATTCATCGTTTCCTCAATAGCGGTGTTCATCATTTCTGCCATTAACACAAGACAAGTCACGCCGCAAAGAATCAGCCAATCCGTTCTCTCCACGCCCAACAAAATCGCAAGGATTAAGATTAAAAAAGCGAATAGAAAATGAATGCGCATATTCCGCTCATGCTTGAGAACATGGACAAAACCTTCAACCGCATTATTCAGGCTGTGAAGAAAAGAACGTTTTCTTTTCACAGCTACCGGACGTCGTCCCAAGGGGAGACGTTAGCCTCAAAAATTCGCATACTAACGTCTCCCCTTGGGACGACGTCCGAGAGTATAAAGGATTTTTTCCTGTCGCGCATGCATTTTGACCCGGTCTTTCTTC
>JAHFFM010000048.1 GCA_023247935.1 Candidatus Omnitrophota bacterium
TCCCGACAAAACCGAATACAACATGGCTAAATTCGATGAATCGTCGCCATAATGCGCATGAACATGGTCCGGATTTCTCTGATGAATCAGTACGGTGTCATAAAGACCCAGAAAAAATTGTTTCCGGATCTTGCTTCCATGGGCAATCACAAGAGACCAGGCGCGCAAATAACCCATGGGTCGGTGGAACAGCCAATACGCATGCGCGGCAAGCGCCCGAAACAAACTCATCTTCGGAAAATAACGCACTTCCTGAATGCGGCTTACCTGCGAATGCACCACGGCTTCCGGCACCTTTTCATGGGCATAAACTTCCACCTGAACGCCTTTATTCTGCATTTGAATCATCTCATTCAAAATAAAGGTTTCTGAAATTTTTGGAAAAATGTTTAAAAGATACACAACTTTCATTTCGATTTATTTTTAATTTTTTCCCATTCCCAAGCCGTGCGGATAATGCTTTCCAAGCCATGTTTGATTTTCCAACCCAACACGCGGCGGGCCTTATCCGAACTCGCCACGAGCTTCGCCGGATCTCCGGGTCTTCGCGGGCTCATCTTTACTTTGACCTTTTTACCGGTCACCTTTTCAACTTCACGCACGATTTCCATCACGGAATAACCGCTGCCACTGCCCAAATTAAACGCGTCGCTTTTCATCCCGCGATTCAACGCCTCAAGTGCCAAAAGATGCGCGTCCGCCAAATCCTCAACATGCACGTAGTCGCGCACGCAAGTGCCGTCCGGCGTATCATAATCATCGCCAAAAATCTGCAACTCTTTCTTTTCTCCGGTCAAAACCTTCAGAATATTCGGAATCAGATGCGTTTCCGGGTCATGAAGTTCGCCGATGCGGCCGTTCGGATGCGCGCCGCAGGCGTTGAAATAGCGAAGCGCCACATAACGGGTGTCCGTAGACCTGGCCTCGTCCTTAAGAATAGTTTCAATCATCAGCTTGGATTGGCCGTATGTATTTGTCGGGCACTTGTTGTCGTCTTCTTGAATGGGAATGCGTTTCGGCTCGCCAAACGTGGCGGCCGTAGACGAAAAAATAAATTTTTTAATTTTTGTCTCTTTCATGGCCTTCAAAAGCTGCACGCAAGCCACTACGTTGTTGTCATAATACTTCAGAGGGTTTGTCATGGACTCGCCCACCAAAGACGCAGCTGCGAAATGTATCACCGCGCCGGGTTTATATTTTTTAAGAGCACTTAGAATATCTTTGTAATTGCGTAAATCGCCTTTCACGAGCGGAACATTTTTGGGCACAAGGCGGCGATGCCCCATCGAAAGGTTGTCAAAAACCACGGGCTGATATTTTTCATCGATTAATTTTTGAACCATTGTCGAGCCGATATACCCGGCACCGCCAATCACCATCACTCCTGATTCACGCCCCATAACTCACCCCCACCCCCGATTCATAACTCACCCTCATCCCAGACTCACAACCCACAACTCACTCCTCACCCCTTTTTACTATCTTTTTCCGAAACAATCCTTCAATTTTTTTAAAAAAATATGAAACCCGCTCAACACCAGAAATTGCGCGTAAAAAGACGGTGAAAGTTTTTTGATTTTTTCAAGACTTTTTCTTTTTAATTCCGTTTTTTTCTCCGCAGGAATATTTTCCTTGTCCACATTGTAAAAATAATAAGCCGCGACCCACCCCAATTTGGAAGCGCTGATATAGCCGTTGCGATATTTCAAAATCGCGTCAAAGAGATCCTGATCATTACGCCGCGTCAGCGTGAGCGACTTGCTGTGATACCGGTACAGATAAATAGGTTCTGCCACATGCGTCATTTTAAAGCGCTGCCAAACCCTTATCCAATAATCGTAATCCTCGACGATTTCATAATGAGGGTTATATTCACCGACGGTTTCATAAACATTTCTCGTGTAGAGAAAACAAGCTCCCAGCGTATTTCTCACCGCAAGATTCAACGGCTCCGGAATCGAAACCAGCTCCTTGGTACCCGTGTCTTCGTAAAACGCCCAATAATCCGCGTATACAAAACCCGCATCCGGATTTCTACGGAGCGCCTGCAGCATTTTTTCAATGGCGGCTGGCGTGTATTCATTGTCATCCGACGTCCACGTCAAATAATTTCCCGTGGCATGACGAAAACCGATGTTCAACGACTTGGGCAGCCTTTGATTCACTTCATTTCTCACGATTTTGATTCGGGAATCGGAAAATGATTTCATGATGGCAGGCGTTTCGTCAGTGGAGCGGTCATCCACAAGAATCAATTCAAGGTCCCGGTGCGTTTGTGACAAACAGCTTTCGATAGAACCACGAAGGTACTTTGCACCGTTATATGTCGGCAGAATAATGCTGACCTTCTCGCTTTGGACCACCTTAAGCCTTCTCTCCGATGGTGATCAGCAAGTAACCTTGATTCAAAAGCGAGGGCTTTGAATGGTCTTTTAAACAAAAAACGGTTTCAATCACACGTCTCATCAATTTTCCGCCGCGCATGCTCAAAAAATCCAGCGAATGTTTGGTGCCGACCGAGAATTCTTTAATGACGCCGCGAGTGGCCGTCCCAAAATGCGGTTTAAGCGTGGGAAACGGATGCTCCCCTCCCCACACCCATTGTTTTTTTTGCTCCAAATACCATTTGCCGAAACGATACGGCAAAGACCAGGCGTTCGGTACCAGAATAATCACGCGTTTTTTCGCGATACGGAAAGCTTCTTTTAAAATACCGCGGATTTGTTCGTCGGTAAAATATTCAAAAACGCCGCAGCTGTAAACCAGATCAAACTCACCGTCTTTAAAAGGCAGGGCTTTAGTCATGTCCACCTGTTGAAAGCGGCCCTTGAGACCAAGATTGTGAAAAAGCTCTTTGCTGAAATCCAAATTATCCTGGGACCAATCCATGAGCGTGATATCTTTGCCTTCCATGCCCAGCGTCGCGCCCAATTCCCCGCGGCCGCTTCCCATGTCGAGCACTTTGGAGCAATCTTCGGCATGATCCAGCACCACCCGAACCCAGGGAAGCTTGTAACCCTTTGTTTTAAGCTCTTCGGCTAATTTTTTCGCTTCAGAGCCGTCGCGGCTTTGCAGCACATTGGACCATTCGTCCGGCGTCAGGTTCCAAGTATCAGAAGACATTTTATTTTTTCACCAGTCGGTGCAAATCCAGGAAATATTTGACGGCCCAGCTTATTTCTTCATCCGGAAAATAAAAAGCATGTTTGCCGTAACCGCCGTAAAATCCGCCGCTGGGATTTTGAATGTTCTGAAGATAGCGGAACGCTTTTTCGGCTGGCTCTTTCATGCCGAATTTCGCCCACGCGATAGCGATTTGCGCCAAACCCGTGGAACAAACCCATTTCACATGCGGAAACGCGGGCACGGAACCGTCGCTTCGTTGAGTTTTCAGCGCTTCGTTCAGTCCTTTTTTGGCAAGCTCCACTTCGCCAAGGTCCACCAACGCTTCCATGATGTAGCCAAAAAAATGCGAAAGCACTTTGAATTGCGCAATGTCCGGCTGTTTACGGTAATACTCCTGCGCTTTCTTACCTGCTTCCACATATCGCGGCTCACCCAATTTTTTTCCGGTTTCCAAAAGCGGCGTGATGCAATACACATGCACGTTGTCCGTGATCGTGCTTCCATCCGGCATGGCCCATGTGGAAAGGTCGGGCGTGTTTATTTTTCCGTTCGGGCTGATTTGCGTGAGCATCCAATCGCAAACGCGGCGAAGAGGCTTTTCCAAATCCGGCGCTTCATGAAGCACGGACAAAAATCCTCTCGCAACCTGCATGGAATCAAATGTATAAGGCTTGTCATAAATATCCGTGAAAGCGCCGTCCGGCCTTTGCACCGAAGCTTCCCATCTGGCCAATTCCAAAGCGAGTCTTTTTTCATCGTACTGATAAAGCGTCGGGATCAAATAACCCGTCACTTCCTGCGTGGCTGTTTTTTCTTTGTGATGCGGAAGAATTCCGCCGCTGGGGAGCCGGTTGTTTCTCACCCATTGAATGGCTTTGCCCACGGATTCTTTTGGATCAATATTGGAATTTATTTTTTTACTGAATAAATTCAATAAACTCATTTTGTTTCCCTCTTTAAAGTGAATTATTGTCCTGCCTAAAAACAACAACCCAAACAGGTCCTGTCACATGAAACCTATTTTTAACCCAAATAATGCATTAGAACCCGAGAACCAAGATGCGACAGATTGATACAGATAGACTTGAAGCAAATCACAGGCGCACTTTTAAGTGCGTCAAGATTTTCTGAAAGGCTAGATGTGTCAAGATGTTGCATCGACTTCCGGGTTCTGATGCATTATTTGGGTTTATCCAAAAATGCTATCAGGACCTCAAAAAAAATCGGGTTGCGGTGTGCTGTCCTTTTGGGATAAATAAGAATAGATTTCATGCGCCACCCGTTTGGCTTGTTATTTTTATGTAGGTCAATAAACGTTTATTTTCGATTTTTCGGCCAAAGACTTGTACGCGGCCTCAATTACTTTTTGCGCTTTCAATCCCGCTTCGGAACCGATCACGCTTGTCCTGTTTTTTTGCACGGCTTCGATAAAATGATCAATCTGCCTGTTAAAACCTTCGGCGGGACCGCTCTTATTCGCAACCCTCTTCCATTCACTCCAGGTTTTATATTTGTACGTGATGCCTTTCATATCCAGAAAAACGGCGCCTTCGTCTCCGTAAATTTCAAGGTAATGATCCGGCGTCACCCAAGCGGCCCAACTCACATCAATAGTGCCTTTGACGCCACTTTTCAAAGAAAAATTGATTTTGGCGGTGTCTTCAATGCCGACATTTTTCGCGTCCAAAGCCTGCGTGTCCACGGAATCCATTTCTCCGAAGAGATACTGAATCAAATCAATTGCATGCGGACCGTTGTCCATGATGACTCCGCCGCCTGAAATTTCTTTTTTCACAAACCAGGTTCCGGCCATATCCATGTATCCGCCAAAAATAAGCCGAATGTTCAAAATTTTTCCAAGCGTTCCTTTTTCAAGTAATTCTTTGGTCTTGATGACTTCCTCAAAAAATCTCAATTTGAACGCCGTGATCAACAATCGGTTTTTTTCCTGGGCTTTCGCGAGCATTACCTGCGCCTCTGAAACCGTCATCGCCAAAGGCTTTTCGCAAAGCACATGAACTCCGGCCTCGAGCAAATCACAAACGATTTGGCGATGCGTGGAAGGAACCGTGCACACGCTGGCCACCTGCACGCTTTCATTTTCCAAAAGCGCTTGATGCGTGGAATAAACTTTCGCGCCAGCCGCGTCACGGGCAAATTGCTCTGCTCGGGATAAATCCGTGTCGACACAAGCCACCAATTTAATATGAGGATTTTGTTTGTACGCGTCTAAATGACTTCTTCCGATTTGGCCGCAGCCGATAATAGCTACATTTATTTTTTTGCCGCCCATTTTTTCTTCTGCGCGAGGAGTTGTGTCCGCCGGGATCGGCGTCGATGCGGAACTCATAACGGTTTTGCCGGTAACCTTCTGAAGACATTGCTTGATGGTGTCGACGGCGCGCTGAACACCGGCTTCCCCCCAACTCTCATTCCAGGGAATGCAAACCAATGTTTCCAACATTTTTTCCGCATTAGGACACAAACCTTCTTTGTACTCATAAGTTTTGTCCACATTTCTTGATGTAAACGGAAGCTGGGAATTTCCATAAGTTTTTTTCGCGGTCAATGATTCCGTGCAAAGATAAATCGGCTTGCCGGTATAACCCGCCATGGCGTAAACGCCTTTAGAAATCATTTCCTTGCAAAATACTTCCAGGTTCGCGCCTTCCAGCCGGAACGGATAAAGCCAATAAGAATGGTTCACACCTTCACGACCCGGAATCGGCGTGACGCCCGGAATGCCCTGCAAAAGTCTTGTCATGAGCTGGCCCATGGCGTTGCGTTTTTCAATCACGGCTTTTACTTTTTTAATTTGCGCTCTTCCGACGGCTCCGGTCAATTCGTTCATGCGGTAATTCGGCGCGTGAAAAAGATAGGCGCGGCTTCCCCATCCTTTTCGCGCGTATCCTTTGTCCACGAAAAGTTTCATGCGCTCATAATAATTTTTATTAAACGTGATGGTCATGCCTCCGTCACCGGTGGTCATATGTTTGGATTGCTGAAAGCTGTAGCAGCCGATATCTCCCCATGTGCCAAGATATTTTCCTTTGTACTCGGTGACATGCGTTTGAGAGCAGTCTTCGACAAGCGGGATGCCATGTCTTTTGGCCACATCCACAATTTTTTCCATGTTGCAGGCGTTGCCGAACAAATGCACGACGACAATGGCTTTGGTGCGGGGTGTAATTTTCCGCTCAATGTCTTCCGGGTCCATTTGGCAGGTTTCATCGATATCCGCGAAAACCGGAATACAATTTTGATAAAGAATAGGAATGATGGTGCCCAAGTCCGTGATCGGAGCGGTGATGATTTCATCGCCGCCGTCCAAATCCAGCCCGCCAAGCGCCGTGTGAATGGCAGCCGTTCCGGAAGTGGACGCCACCGCGTAAGGCGCGCCATACAAAACCGCGAATTCTTTTTCAAATGCGGCCACCATGGAACCATCCGGACCAAAAAGATTTTGGCTCAAAAGCGCCTGACGCAGTAAAGCCAATTCGTTCTCGTCGAAAAGCACGCGTCCGGGATATTTCTTCGCGCCTTGCATCAAAACCTTCAATAAAACATTCACGGCAGGTTTCAAAGCCTGTTTGATTTTTTTCTTCATCATGACTTGTCCTTTTGCAAAAAATTTATTGTCATTTTTCCCAAAAAAGCGAGAGAAGCCATGGGAAATTCAGGAGCTCAAAACAACCCTTTTTGGCTTCTGTATAAACATGTAAATATAACATATTTTTACACAGTTGTGGGAAGAATGAGGGGCACGCTAACTGGCCTTAAATATAGGAGTTCTGCCAGATATGCTCTCGCAATTTCGAGCTGAATGCAGCCCGCAAATGATGCTCTGCTTTGGCATACCAACGCAAAGAATCAGCTTTTGATTTCATAGCATACGCGCGCTTCACAAATGAGCCGAATAATTTCTTCAAAGACATCCCGTAGCAATACACAGAATACGAAACCAGCAACAAAACAACCCTCTTCTTCCCTTTTTGCTGTCTCACATGGGTGAATGAATCCATGATTCCTTCGATGTAATTCCGGTCATAAAAATACTTGGGCGTCAGGCGCGAGGCGGGAATGCGATGGTCAATCCGGGCTTCAGGCTCATAAATAATCTTATGCCCCGCTTCATAAATTTTCATCTCCAACCCGCACTCATTGTCTCCCGTAAACCAAAGCTTGCTGGGGTCTCCGGAAAAATCAGGATTAAACCCTCCCACCTCGTAAAACACGTCTTTCCGCACAGCCATATTGCAGCTCCAGACAAAATCCGGGTAGGCCAGGACTTTGGTCTTATTGCCATGATCTAAGAGGGATAAATAGCCGCGGCCGAATTGCTTTGCCCACCAATCCGGGGGCTGTTTTTCAAATTGCAAATCGATTTTTCCGCCGGTGCAGCCTACTTTTGGATTAGAAAAAGGTTTGAGTAAAAATTGAAGCCAATCGACAGGAACCAGAATATCGTCGTCAACAAAAACGAAAAATTCTCCCTTAGCTGCTTTGACGCCCGTGTGTCTTGCTTTAGCCGCGCCCGCTTCAGGCTCGTTCACGTATATCACCCGATGCATGCCTTTTTTGTTCAAATTTTCAACAATAAGACGCACACCCAATCCAGGACCATTGTTCACCACAATGATTTCATATTCCAAGGAAAAATCCTGACGCTGCAAGGAAGCAACAGCGTCTTCTAAATAGCCTAATCGGCTACCATAAGTGGGTAAAATAATAGAGGCTTTGACCATAAATTTATCCACCGGAAGTATACCTTATTTTGGCAAAATCTCAAGTTTAGAATTCTTCTCTCCCGCCCTTGTTTTTTACTTATAATTAGGTATAATTTTATTAGATTTAATGTTCTTTAATAAAAATGTTAAGAAAAAGCAAACCACTTGAAAAAGTGGGACGCAAAGCCACAGGTCCTACCCCAAAGGGAGGACGGCTGGGTTGCCTAAAACCAATCATGTGAATTTAGACAACCCTTCTAATTTGAATAAGTTAGAAGGGTTTTCTGTTTGGGTGAATATTTAAATGATTAACAAACTTCATAAAACAACGCTGAAAATCCTAAGTTTAGCCCTGGCATTGCTTCTCTCTCAAGCCGCCCTGGGAATGGCTTCTTTGGACCTTATGAAAGGCGGTTATTTGATTCCGGCTACCCCTTTTGACCATAACATCGCCTCAGCTATTCCGTTTGGGGGTTCTATTGGAACAACCCTGCAACACAGCGAATCCATGGAATCACTTTTTCTTAAGGCCAAATCCATTCGTTACGTGGCCGACGAGCCGTCGAATGACTACTGGCAAACCCCTCAGCAAACTGAAGCGCGATGGGCGGGCGATTGTGAAGACAAAGCCATATGGCTCTTTTTTAAATTAAAACAAAACGGGTTCAGCGGAGTACGCCTGGTCATAGGCCGGCTCCGCAGCGTGTCTCGCGGTTTTCATGTGTGGGTGACTCTCTCGACAGACCAAAATGACTCCTACTTATTGGATCCCACCTCCCAAAAAAGAGCATGGAAATCATCCGAACTTCCTGAAGGTTACTATCATCCCCTCTATTCATTTGACGGCTCAAACCGCTATCGTCATGACGGATAAAAAATAATGAATCTTCAGCCCAAAATAACGCATGAACCTGTCACGATTGTCATGGTTCCTTTGGAGCAATACACATGTTTCCCTTCCCACGTAGACGCGATTTTGAGCGAGACCCGCTATCCTTTCAAATTAATTATCGTTGAAGGAAACGCACCGGAACTCATCCGCCACGAACTTGAAAAAAGAATGAAGAAAAACAAAAACATTAAAATTATTTATTCGGCGCATCGCCCCCGTCTGGCCGAAGCGTTCAATCTCGGCGCCGCTCATGTCCGCACGCCTTACGCTTTCTTTATGCACAATAGCCTAAAAGTAACGCCGGATTGGCTCAACACGTTAATGGAGCTTTCGCGGGATAAACCTTCGGTGATTTGCCCGTACATTTCCCATCACACACCCCTGACTTTTCCCTCAGGAAAACCAAAGGAAGCTTTTGACATGGATGTGCATGGATTTTTGATTAAAACGGAATTACTGAAAGAGGTGGGACCCTTTAATGAATCCTTGGGCACACCGTTTGTAGGATTGGATTTAAGCTGCTGGCTGAAAGAAAAAAATATTCCAGCGCATGTGGACCGTTTCACGGTTTTACATTACAAACTGTCTTCTCTCAGAGGAAATGACCTTAAACTTTTTAAGCAGCAATGGGAAAATACGAGCGGCGCTCATCATTTGAAGTATTTCAAAGAAAAATGGAATCTTTCCCTGGACCAGCAAAAATACCTGGAATGGCTTGAAAAAAAAAGAATGCCTAACGCCAAAAAATCTCAAGATGGTAAATACACGTCAGCCTCTATCCCGGCTTCCTCGGAAAAACTCGATTTCCGGAAATTCGTCCAAGTCTTAAACCGCGCTTGAAAATACCCCATTAGCATGTAAAATGGGTTATGCTTTCTTCTCATCAGGAAAACGTTCGCTCTTACTTTATTTTTTTTCTCTTTGCAGTGCTTGCCAACGCGCTGGTTTATTTCTTTGTCAGCCAAGAGTACACCATTTATTTTTGGGACTTTAATACATTTTGGCAAAAATACGAATTGATCGGCGACACGCTTAAAATTAACCCTGTGCTGGCCATTAAACAGCTTCGCCGAAGCCTTCGAGACGACATTTACAATGACTTGCCGGTGTATTTTCTGCTGCCTTTCCGGATGCTGTTCGGATGGGGTCGTCTTTCATACAACTTTGCCATCTTAAACCTGTTTGCGCTGCCAGCCATTTGGCTTGGCCGGTCGTTTTATCAAAAATATTCACCGCCTTCCGTGCTTGGCTTGTTCTCTCTTTTCTCCTTTCCTTTTCTTTGGGATCCGCTTTTTTATGGCTATTTGGACATCGGCGGTTTGATTTGTGCTTATGCAGTGCTTCACCTTTATTTTAACCGCGCTTGGAGCGAGCAAAACAAAAGACGGTTATTGGCTATCAGTGTCTTACTTTCCGGGATGACGCTTTTTAGGAGATGGTATTTATTCTGGATGATTTCTTTTTTGGCTATCGCTTTTTTGGACATCACCCGGCAAACTTTGGGGAAAAAAAATTTTTATTCCTGGTTCTTAGGAATTATAAAGCTGGCAAGCGTCGCCAGCTTGGCGGCGACGATGTATTGCGCCTTAACCTGGCCTCTTCCGGTTCGCATGTTTGCGGGCAGCAATTCAGAGACGCTCAGCGCTTACCAATTCAACCAAAGCTTTTTAGGCACTTTTCTCCAAACCATGGCTCATTTCGGGCTTTTTTATGGAGGTCTTACTCTGGCTGGCTTCATTTTAACGGTTTATTCGCCTAAAACGCGGGTGCTGGCCGCGTTTCTGGCGGCTCAGCTGGTTTTGATTTACGTGCTCTTTAACCGGATTCAGGACTTTGACGTTCACCATTATTACCTTCTCTTTCCTTCCGCGCTTTTCTTTATCCGGTCCTCCGTTTTAAAATTCCAGAAAATCGTTTTTGCGCGGGTCTCCTATGTTGCCGCCTCTTTTTTATGCTTTGCCTGCGTTTTCGTGCCCTCCGTTTCAGACTCGGCAAAATCCCTTGAGCCATTTACTCCTTCCGCGCGTCATTACCCCATGGTTCGCCATGATCTTGAAGAAATGAAGAAATTGGCTCAAACCTTGGCTTCCCTGGCCACAGATGACAGCGATCGCATCTACGTAATTGCCAGTTCGGATATTTTGAATTCTGACATCCTAAAAACAACTGAAAAAACCCTGGGGCTCGAGAGAAAAATTCAGGATAAGATTTTATGGACGCATAGCGTGGATAAGTTTGAAAAATTCCCTCAGCACTTTTTCGCAGCCAAATTCCTCGTAGTGGCTGTGCCCACTCAATACCACCTTCGCCCCGAAGACCAGCGTGTTGTAGGCATTCCCGCCGAGCAGATATTAAGCGGGCAAGGCCTGGGCGCTTTTTATAAAAAGCTGCCTGATGAATTTCTCTTGGACAACCAAACCCGGGTATTTTTATTCCAAAAACAAACGGAGCCGACGGCCGAGGCGATCCAGGAGTTCCTTGCCCTGTTCAATCCCTATTACCCGGAATGGGCTTCAAAATCCTCTTATCGCCCTACCTAAAAATAACAAGCCAAACGGGTCCTGTCACATGAAACCTATTTTATTTATCCAAAAACGCTATCAGGACCTCAAGAAAAGACTCCGGGTT
>JAHFFM010000049.1 GCA_023247935.1 Candidatus Omnitrophota bacterium
TCGCAGGAGATTCTCCAAAGAACACGCTCCAGACGGTTGCTGCTGCCACTGTTGTGACGGCGCTGACAGAAACGGTGAATGGAACCGTTACGAATAATACCGCGGGATTTTGGTTTGTTTCCGGACCCACCAGTTCGGCAAGCTACGGCAAGGCCGGCGCTTATTCGGACGGTACCGTCAATACATCCGCTTTTTAACTCCGTTTTTCCCGAATGAAAAAGTCCTCTGAGCTTTTTGAGGGAAAAATTTATTTTGGCCTGGTTTTTCTTTGTTACCTTTTTTTATTCATAGCTATTTTTCCGGACGTTGTTTTTTTTGGCGCCAGTTTTATGAAGCGGGATATATTTCGTTATTATTATCCGGTATGGAAGTTCGGCGTTCAATCCATCCAGCAGGGCATTTTTCCATTCTGGAATCCTTATAACAGTTACGGCACGCCTTTTTTTGCGGACATTCAAACCTGCGTATTTTATCCGTTTCAGCTTTTGATGTATTTGCCGAAATTCTGCTGGGGTTTTAATTTTTACATTCTGCTGCATTTGGCGTTATCCGGTTTTTTCACCTGTTTGTGGATGAGGGAATGCGGCGCTTCGCGCGCAGCTTCATTTTTATCCGGCATCGCGTTTTCGTTAAGCGGTTATGTGATGTCGGCGATCAGCCTGACCATTTCGCTTTGCTCAATCGTATATCTTCCGCTTGTTTTCCTTTGCTTGAGGCGCGCTTTTAAAAGAGATGATTTTCTTTATAGGGTTTTGGGAAGTTTTACGCTTCTTTTGCAATATTTGGCCGGAGATCCAGCTGTTTTATTTTCAACGCTTTTTGTTTGCACCGTTATTACGGCATTTAAGACGATCGAAGCCTCTTTTATCAAGAAAAAGTTGTTTTTGAAATATGCGGTTGATTTTATTTTTATCGTCGGTTTTTTTGTGGGTTTAGCCGCGTTTCAGTTTTTTCTTTTTGCGGAATTTTTGAGCCTTTCCAATCGCGCGACGCCTACTTTTGATGCCATGACTTTGTGGAGTGTCCAGTACAACGACCTTGTTTCCTTCGTATTTCCTTTTTTTTCGGACATCAGTCTTTTTTTTATGGATTACTGGATCCGCCAGAGCTGGCTCGAGAATCTTTATCTTGGGGTAACCGTTTTTATTCTCGCTTGCTTTGCGTGGCGGCTCAATAAAGCCAACATTGTCGGTTACCACGTTCTTTTGGTTTTATTGGGTGTGGCCTTGGCGCTTGGCCGTTTTTGCGCGTTGTATCCGGTTCTGTATAACTGGTTTCCTTTTTTTAAATTCATCCGGTATCCGATCCGGTTTGTGTATGTGAGCCATTTCGCGGTTGCTTGTTTGGCGGGGTTTGGATTGGACGCGTTGACTTCAAGAGCCGATCAAAATTCCTCGAGAATTGTTTCATTAAGCGCCAGGAAAAAATTTTGGCTGTTTGGAATCATTATTTGCTCCTTGATGGTTTTGGCTACCGTTCAATTATCCGACAATATCGAACGCGATCTTTATCCTAAGATTTATACGTGGATTCAGGACTGGTCGCATTTGGAATGGTCTAAGTGGCAGGTGGTGGATATGGTTTTGCCTCTCCTTATCAATATGAAGCGTTTTTGCATTTTAACCCTTTTTATCGCCACGGGTATTTTTGTTGCGTCTCATTTTAAGGTTAGAAAAGCTGTCCTCTCCTGCTTTTTTATTTTACTCGTTTTTGCGGACCTGGTTGAGGCAAACGTTGTCGAAATTCGCGTGGATGGACGGCTCATGGACAGGGCCGGACAGCATATGCAGACAATTATGAAAGATAAAAGCATTTTTCGCGTGCTGGCTTCGCCCAGCGTTGCTGAGTTTCAGATGAATCCACCGGCCCATTTTTCAGGACCGAAAACCATGGATTCGATGATGAAAACGCTTCTTGAGGCGTTAAGCGCTAACATGCTTTTGCCTCACCACATTTTTTATTACGCCGGATATGATTCTTTGTATACCAAAGAGGCGTTTGCGTTGAATTCCAAGGGGAAAACTATCCAGAATCCGGCGGAGTACCGCTATTTGAATATGTTGAACGTTAAATATGTCGTGAGCATGCACGATAAATTGAGCCCTTCTTATCATAATCTCGGGTATATCGACCCTTGCTATCTTTACTCGAATGAAAATGTTTTAGACAGGGCATTTTTAGTGCCAAAAACGGAGGTTATCCCGTTAAACGAAAAAGTATTAGATCTGATTTTGTCCAAAGACTTTGATCCTAAAATTCAGATTTATCTGAATGACCCTCCGGAAGCGGTTTCCGGTGATTTGGTTTCAAAAAACGGTTCCGTAAATGCCGCAGACCGTGTGACAATCACGGAGTACGGTCAAAATCATGTTCGGATGAAGGTTGAATCCTCGAAACCGCAATGGCTGTTTTTTTCAGATTTGTTTTATCCAGGATGGAAAGCGACAATTGATGGCAATCCGGTCAAAATTTATAAGGCAAATTACGCGTTTCGTGCGATTCAGGTTCCGAAAGGCTCCTACGAAGTGGATTGGAAGTATGATCCGGTTCTGTTTAAGATAGGCTGCCTTGTTAGTTTATTAACTCTTTTATTTCAGATTTATTTATTGGCCCGGAGACGACCACAAAAGCCGTAAAGATCCGAACAATGGAAGTCAGCCGCAATTTTGATTAGAATAGAGTTTGACGTCCTCGCTAAGGAGGTTTTTTTTCGGTTATGAAAATAAATGCTTTCCAATATTTGGAAAAAATGGCCGAGAAAACCGCCAAAAAAAAGTCTCATGACCATGAGCGGATTATTGTCGAATGGACGGCTAAAGGCGCCCTCCTTATCCATTTGGACGTTTCTTCCCAGCCAAAAATTAAAAGCTTTGTTCATCTTAATCTTGACAGCTCTTTTACTGAAAGCGACAAAAAGAACGCCTTTGATCAGTTTTTAAAAACAGCAGGCTCAAAAGAATACCCAAAAGCGGTCCTGTTATGGTCGGAAGGGATGACTTTCAGGCAGCTTTCCATGGCGGATATGCCTACCGAAGATCTTGTAAAAGCGCTTGTTTGGGATTTAAAGAAAAAATATTATTTCAATCAGGAAGAAAGCCTTTTTAGCTACAAACCGGTGATGGAAATAGAAGGCGCCGAGGGACCTGAAAAGCTTTACTCCATTTTTTATTGTGAAAATAAAATCGCTTTTCCGAGGCTGAATTTTATCCTGGGTCTCGGCCTTGAGATCTTGAGTTTGACTCCGTCATCCGTGGCGATGATGCATTTTGTTTCTTCGCTGGAGCCTATTCCCCAAAAGGACACGCTGATTTGTGAATTGACTGAAATGGCCGTGAGAATCGTCATTTGCCGTGAAAATAACGTGCTGCTCGCAAGAAACGTGAGCATCACTTCGGCGTCTGAAAGCTTGACGGATGATTTTTTAAACCGTGTTTTGGAAGAGATACGAAAAACAGCGGATTATTATGAGGGGCAGAAATATTCACACGCCGTCGGGAGAGTGGTTTTCGCCGGAGAAAAATGCGAGGCGGGGAAGATTTTGGATTTTATGACGTCTAAATTAGAGATGAGCGTGGTAATTCCCGATCTTGAGAAATATCTATTGGCTTCCACGCACGAAGACGACAAGAATTTTATCCGTTCAAATCCGGGTTTATTTATGGCTTCTCTCGGAGCGGTCATGATGCCGGATGATTTGAATATGGCCCCGGAAGATATTAAAACAAAAAATCGCACGGACAATCTAAAGCATTTGCTTGATCTGGGCTTGGTTGTGTTCGGTATCGTTTTGGCCGCGATCGCCGGTATAGGCGCGCTTAATATTAATTTAATGAAAAGCAGGTTAGCCATTCTCGAATCGCAGTATAAAGGTATCAACGAAAGAAAAAAAGTATTTGAGCAAACGTTGAGCAACTCAAGGATACGCCGCGCGGCAAGGCGTGGGGATATTCCCATAGCCTCTTTTCTCAAGGAGTTGGGCCTTCGCACGCCTGCGGTTATTGCTTTGCGCGAGGTTCAATACAACCGGCTTGAGGGGACAGTGATCATCTCAGGTGACGTCACGGACGTGAAGAGGGAGCCGGCAAAAGTCGTCACTCAGTTTTTGAACAGTTTAACGGAGTCTGTTTTTATTCAAACAGCCAAAATAGCGAGCACGAATCAGACGGATGGAAGTGACATTTTTCAATTTCAGATAGCGTGCACGGTGAGAGGTTTTTCGTGAAAAATTTTCTTGCGGTGTTTCAATCAAAATTTAATTTCCTCAACAAACAGAAATATGCCTCGCTTTGGGTGGCGAAATACGCCGTAATTTTCATATTTTTTATTTTCTTTTTTATGCCCATCAAAGAAAGAGGCACCTCTTATTCTTCCAACGAGAAATCTCTTAAAAGAGAAATCGGCGATATTGAAAAAATAAGCGAAGGGTTTTTGAATCCGAAAGAAATCGAAACGCTGCAGGAAAGACAGGAACGTTTTGAAAACAAGCTGACAGACGCCGGCCACGCCGCTTCTTTGATTCATGAAATTTCGCAAGAGGCCGAAAAAAATCATTTGAATATTATCCAGATCTATTCCGACAGCCCCATCGCGATTAAAAAAGACGATGGAACGGATTTGGAGCTAAGAGGGATTAAATTAAGTTTGCTTCCGGTGAGTTTCCGGATGGACGTGGATTATAAAAATTTAGCGTCATTTTTCAACTCGCTTTTACAAAATTCAAAAGCTATTTTTGTGGTGGAATCTATGCACATTCAGAAGGTCAGTCCTGACGCGCAAACATTGCAGTGTGACGTCACGTTGAGTTATATCTCCAAATGACAAACACCAGTACTATGGATCCCGCGGCCAAAGCGGCCAAAGCGGCAAAAGAGAAGAAGCAATGGGTGATCACATCCGTTTTGCTTCTTATATTCGCGTACAGTTTTACCACCAACGTTCTTTTTAGGAAAAAAAATGTACAGCCTGTCTCTCCCGCAGTTTCGAATACGGCCTCTCTCGCACAAACGATGTCCGAAGATCTTTTATTCGTCACAAACTTAAGAGATAAGGACAAGCAATATCAGGAGCAGTTAAAGGTTTGGGACAAGGAATGGGGGCGGGATCCTTTTGAAATTCAGGCGGCTTTGTCTTCGGTTATCAAGGCGGTGAACCTGACTTTGGGAGGGGTTTTATGGGATGAAAAAACTCCTAAAGCTATCGTGAATGAGAAAATATTGATGGTGGGGGACACCTTGTATGGTTACACCGTGATTGAGATTAAACCGCGTTCCGTGATTTTGAAAACAGGCGAAAAAAATATCGAATTAAGCGTTTTTCATTCCATGTTTTCCGATCAGGCTGGAGCAAGCTAAATTCCTTGAAAATTTCCTCTTATTTGAACTCCGGCCGTTTGAAGCTGTCACGACAAAATATTTTTCACTCAAACGCCATCCGTGCTTTTTTGGCCGCGTTTGGAGTTACCTGGATTTATTATTTGCTGCAATCCAATGTGCATTTGGGATATGCGGACGAGGGGCTGTTGTGGTATGGAGTGATCCATACCCGGATGGGTCAGATGCCCATACGGGATTTCAACTCTTACGATCCTCTGCGTTATTTGTGGTGCGCGGGTTGGTCGTTTATTTTTGGGGATGGCATTATTGGGCTTCGGCGTTCGGAATGGCTGTTTCAAGCTATCTGTTTTATTTTTGGGCTTTTAGCGCTTCAGAGGGTTTTGAGGACTACGCGTCAGCTGGTATTTTTTTCGGTTTTGCTGCTCTTTTGGCAGGTCTGGGGGTTACGCTATTTTGACTCTTGTTATCCGATGCTGGCTGTTTTTTTTGCCGTGCGCCTTTCGGAAAAACAGTCATTTCAACGTTGTTTTCAAGCGGGGGTTTTTGCCGGTTTTTCCGTTTTGATGGGTTTGAATCATGCGTTATATGCTTTGACCGCTTTCTTTTTTTTGATGGTCTATTGCTTTTCCCGCGGAGTTTTGGAGAAGCCTTTCAATAAATTTCTCATTTTTTTTGCCGGGATTTTTGTAGGATGTTTGCCCACTTTCGGCATGATGCTTTTTATTCCGAATTATTGGGAAAGTTATGTGGGCCGGTTTTTTCAGGGGGTGCATCAGGTCGGGACCCTGTCGATGGATAATCGCAATTTGATTCCTTGGCCTTGGCTGCTCCGGTCGGAAAAAATTCTCAAGCAGGGTTTGACGCCCTGTATCGGCGCTCTGCGCGATTGGAACCTGGCGGCCCAGGGATTTTCTTTTGTTACGGTGCTTGTTTTTTACGGTTTTGCCTTTATCGGCATCTTGCGGGCCAAAAAAGACATTCTTTATAAAAACCCCCTCTTAGTCGGGAGTGTGTTTGTCGGTTTGCCTTATTTAAATCATATTTTTTGCAGAAGCGACATCTTGCACCTGGGAGAGACAGCATTTCCTCTGATTTCGGGTCTTTTGGCTTTTTCTTGGAGCATTTATTGGATTCAAAAAATAATGGTAGGGTGGATTTTATTTTTGACTTTGTTCGGCGCGCTTCCGCTGGGAAATTTATTTTTCAAAATCACCTGTCCGGTCGGAGCCACTGCGCCATACCTGATTGGAAAGGATAAGATTTGGTTGATCTGTGGACAAGGCCGTGTCCTCGATCAATTTAAAGCGCTCGTCAAAGAGAATGTGCCCGAAAACGAGACGATATTTTTTGCACCGGCAATGCCGATGTTATACTGTTTAACGAATAAGACATCCCCGACTTATCAAATTTATTTTTGGGGTCTGGATACTCCCCAGATGCAGCAACGGACGGTTCGTGAGCTTCGAGACAATAAAGTGAATTGGGCGGTTGTGGCGGATGTGGATTTTGACAACCGGGAGGATTTGAGATTTTCGAATCGCTATGCCGTGGTTTGTAACTATTTAAAGGAAAATTTTGACGTGCTGCCGGCGAATCTTCCGGCCGGATATGTCTTTTTGAGGCGTAAAAACATGGTAGAATCAAGTCAATAAATTCATGAAAATATCGATTGTCACGACGTTATATGAGTCAGAGCCCTACATAAAAGAATTCGTGCGCCGGGCCGGTGAAAAAGCCAAAGCGCTCACGGACAATTACGAGATCATCCTGGTTGATGACGGTTCTCCCGATGGATCCCTGCAGACGGCGCTTAACCTGCAAAAAACCAATCCGCAAATGACGGTTATTGAGCTGTCGCGCAATTTTGGCCATCACAAGGCGATGATGACGGGGCTCGAGCATACGAAAGGCGATTTGGTTTTTTTGATTGATGTTGACCTGGAAGAGCCGCCGGAACTCCTGGACCGCTTTTACGAAGAAATGGAAAAAGGGCGCTGGGATGTCGTTTATGGAGTGCAGAAGAAAAGGAAAGGCAGCCTCGTGAAGCGGGTCGGAGGAAAATTAGCCTGGACGCTAATACATGCGTTGTTACCGATAAAAATCCCGCGCAATCAAAGCACGGTACGTTTGATGACGGGACAATATGTGCGTGAATTGGTGCGTCACAAAGAGCAGATGACGGCTATCGGCGGATTATGGGTGATCACGGGATTCCGTCAAACAGGGCTCTTGTTTGATAAGCTCTGCCACCGTCGATCAAGTTACTCGTTTTTGAGGCGTTTGGGAATGCTCGTTGACAGCATTACATCTTTCAGCGAAAAACCGCTTTATGCCGTATTTTTTCTGGGCTGTACAATGTTTTTCCTGTCAATGCTTGTCGCGTGCTACCTTATTATCAAAAAACTTACCGGAACTGTTCTTTCGGGCTGGATATCCGTAATGGTTTCCGTGTGGGGATTGAGCGGATTGATTCTTTTGTGTCTGGGGCTGGTGGGCATTTACATTTCACGTATTTTTATCGAAACTAAAAACAGGCCTTATGCAATTATCAAAAAAAATCATGCTGGCAGCTAGAAATCACCCCATGCGGGTTGTATTTTTTTTAGGCTCCCATTTCGGCGTCTTGTTTTTAAAAAAAATAAGAAGTTTTAAAAATTTAGATTTTCGGGTCGTCACTTACTGCGAGGAAAGCGATGAGTATTATGGATATGAAAGTGTAGCCGGTTATTGCAAAAAAAACCATATCCCATTTTTAGATGCGTCCTCGGACCAAAACCAGACGCTGAATTTTTGCGCCTCTCATGATCCGGATTTTATTTTGTGCGGGTACTATGCCAAAATCCTTCCGGAAAAAATTTTTAATTTGGCAAAAAACGGCGCTTTCAACATCCACCCCGGAAAACTTCCCCGGTATCGCGGACCTTTTCCGACGGCCTGGGCTATTCTTAACAACGAAAAAGAAATCGGAATCACCATTCACCAAATAGACCGTTATGCTGACACCGGGCCTATCGTAAGCCGGAAGACGCACGCCATCAAACCGGATGAAACGGGCTATGAACTGTATAAAAGAAGCATGGGACTTGCCGCCGGGCATTTAGCTTCATTTTTACCGCGCCTGCTCAAGAAAAAATTTAATGCTGTCGATCAATCTGCGCTTGGATCCGGGAGCTATTATGGAAAGATCACATCGCATCAGCGGATAGAATGGAAAGAAAACGCTGTGAGAATAAAAAATCTTGTGAGAGTGCATGCCAAGCCTTATTTTCCGGTTTATTCTTTCATTAAAAACAAGATGATTCTTGTGAATCGATGCCGTATTTCAAAAAATTCGGCGGTGTCATTGCAAGGTCCCGGAAAAATTCTTGAGATCGCTTCCGATCAGGTGTTTTTTGTGTCATGCGGCGACGGGGTTATCAAGGTGACCGATTACGAAATTTGTCCATTGAATCGCGAAGATAGAAAAGAAAAATTAATTAAAAAAGGTTTGCAGTTATTTTAAAACATTCTGAAATTTCCAGCTCAGTGGATTTCTCGAAATTATCAAAGCATTACTCCAAAATTTATAAAAAGAATAAATCAACAGCCGTTTACCCTGCCGAATTCGTGGTGCGCGCTTTTTTGGGAACTTATCCGAATCTGCGGATGTCCCGCAGGTATGAGGGCAAAAGGATACTGGATCTCGGTTATGGGGACGGACGCAATATGCCGCTATTGAAAAATTTAAGAATGAATATCTTTGGCGTCGAAATTTCAGATGAAATAAACCGGCATGTCCAAAAGCGCCTTTCAAATCTTGGAATCAAGGCGGATTTAAAGAAGGGAACCAATGCCCGCATACCTTATAATAGCGGGTTTTTCCATTATTTACTCGCCTGCCATTCTTGTTATTATGTAGAATCTGGCGGCAGCTTTAACAACAACTTGGCTGAAATGGCGCGCGTGCTTAAGCCGAATGGTTTTTTTATCGCTTCGCTGCCTATGAAGGATACCTATATTCTTAAGGGGGCTAAGCCGCTCAAAAATGGCCATTATCAAATTACGAACGATCCGTATGATTTCAGGAATGGTACGGTATTCCGTGTTTTTCGTTCCGAGGAAGAAATCAAAAAAACGTTGAGTATTTTTTTTGATGATTTCAGTGTCGGTTATTGCAATGATCTGTTTTGGGGAATTCACCAAAAAGTCTGGATTGTCGTATGCCGCAAACGAGCCAGTCCAAAAAACTAATCCACATCATTGGCGGCGGGTATCATCAGGTCGCTCTGGTGGAAATAGCCAAGGACATGGGTTTTCGTGTTTTGGTGACGGATATGTACGAGAATCCTCCCGCCAAGGCGGTCGCGGATGAGTTCGAGCAGATCGATACGACTCATAAAGAAGACACGCTTAGATGCGCAAAAAAATATGGCATCGATTATGTTGTGACGGACATGACGGATGTAGGGGTGCCTACAGCGGCTTATGTGGCTGAGAATCTTGGTCTTCCGGGAATCGGCTACGAAACAGCGCTCCGGTTTACCAATAAGTACGTCATGCGAAAATCATTGCAGGGCGCTTTTGCCTCCAACCTTCCGGAAAGCCATTATTTTGAAAGCGCCCAAGACGCCGTCCATTTTTATCATGACGTGCGCCGTGAGCATGATTTTGTCGTCAAGCCGGTAAACTCGCAGGGAAGCCGGGGAGTTTTCGTATTGGCTCAAGAGAGCGCGGACACGGACGATCTGATTTATGCGGCATTCTCTGAAAGCCGCGAGAGGGGGATTCTCATCGAAAAATTCGTGCGGGGCGCGGAATATTCTGCGGAGACTTTTGTCCGGGATGGCAAGGTTCACAATCTTACCTTGACGAAGAAGTATCATTACCGTCAAAACGCGTGCATTGACGAACGAAATACTTTTCTTGGAGACGTATCATCTGAGCTTGAGCAGGCGATTTTTGATTTGAATGAAAAAATAATCCAAGCGCTTGGATTGCGGTTTGGCAACACGCATGCCGAATATAAAGTCAGCGACAATCATGTTTATCTAATGGAAATTGCCGCGCGAAGCGCCGGCGGCAGTATTGGCAGCAAAATCATTCCTTATTTGACGGGATTCGACTGTCTGCGTGCGTTGTTGCATGTTCTGACGAACCGGCCATACGAAATCAACATCCAGGATTATCGCAAAAAGTTTGCCGTCCTGAGATTTTTTAATTTTCCGGCTGGCCAAGTGAAAAAAATAGTTGTTAATGAGAATGCTGTTCGGGACCTTTTGGTGTTCACATTGTCCGGTGATCTGACGGAAGGGGCGCTTATCAAACCGATCAAGGATAGCCGTGACCGGCTGGGTTATTTTGTGGTCCATGGGACAGACAGGGAAGAGGTTTTACGCCGGGAGAAATTGGCAGAGTCGGCTGTGAAGCTGGAGTATTTTTAAGCGGATAAAATGATGAAAAATAATTACACCTATTCCGAAATTCCGGAGCTTTCTGGGGCTTTTTTGGACGAAGGCAATGTGCGTGTCGGACCAAGTCCAAAATCAGATGGATCAAGAGCGATGGAAATAGCGCTGGGTACGATGAATTTGGCTGCGCGGCTTGGAATCCGCAAGGCTGATAGGCTGCTTTTTAAAACGTCCATTTTGTCGGCAATTACGAACAAAAAGATGATGTATTTGAAGGGTTGGAGCGAATTTGACAGCTGCATCAAAGGATTTAACAGCTTGGGATTGATGGCCGACCGAGTCCTTCAAGAATTAAATCGAATCAAGACGTTGCCGCTGGTAAAGCAGCAGGAGCTTAAACTGGAGTTCATCCGGTCGCGAAGAGTAAAAGAAATCCTAATCTACACGGACGCAGAGCTTGAAAATGTGGG
>JAHFFM010000050.1 GCA_023247935.1 Candidatus Omnitrophota bacterium
GCACGCCGGCTTTTGGTTTATCCGACGTTTCGGATGAAGAATGGATGCTGCCTGAGGATATTTATTTAAAAATTATCGGCCACGCGCTCGGTGCCGCGTCGGCATCCTCGCTGGATATCCGTAAACTTTTGGAAAAATATTTGAGAAGCATTGTTTCTTCGGAGCAGGTTTCCCTGACGCGCATGAATCAAGCTGTGCCAGCTGCGGACTAGGCCGAAATTTGTCATGAGCCAGGGTTATTTATCGCTCGTTCTACACGCGCATCTTCCTTATGTACGTCATCCTGAGCATGAAAGATTCTTAGAAGAAGAGTGGTTTTACGAAGCGATCACGGAAACCTATATTCCACTGATCAGAGTTTTTGATTCTTTGCTTCGGGATGGTGTTCATTTTCGGATAACCATGAGCCTCACTCCGACTCTTCTGTCTATGATGACCGACCCGCTTCTCCAATCGCGCTATGTGAAACATTTAGACCGTTTGATAGAGCTCGCGAATAAAGAAGTGAGTCGTATTGGCGGGGATTCACGATTCGGACCTTTGGCGCGCATGTATCGGGATTTATTCCAGGAGGCGCGGTCTATTTTTTGTGACCGTTACGGCTGTGACCTGACCCGCGCTTTTCGTGGTTTTGCGGACGCAGGGGTGCTTGAGATTATTACTTGCGGCGCGACGCACGGTTTTTTACCGCTTATGCAGCTTCAATCCCAGGCGGCCCGCGCGCAAATTCAAACGGCCGTGCGAACGCATGAGCGCATTTTAGGGAGAAAGCCCAAGGGGATTTGGCTGCCCGAATGCGGTTTTACGCCGGGCCTTGATTTGCTTCTCAAAGAAGCGGGAATTTTATTTTTTATTGTTGATAATCACGCCATTGTTTTTGGAAGTCCGCGTCCAAAATTCGGAGTTTTCGCACCGGTTTATTGTCCGTCCGGAGTGGCTGCGTTTGGCCGGGATCTGGAATCTTCTAAAAGTGTTTGGAGCGCGGAAGAAGGTTATCCCGGCGATTTTTGTTACCGTGAATTTTACCGCGATATTGGATTTGATTTGGATTATGACTATGTGCGCCCTTATTTAAACGGAGATGGGGCGAGAATCCATACGGGAATCAAATATTACAAGATTACGGGCGCGCAGAACAAGGAACCGTATGAGCCCGAAAGAGCGACCCAAAAAACAGGAGATCATGCCGCAAATTTTCTTTTCAATCGTATCAAGCAGATCGAGCACTTGGCGCCGCTGATGGGGCAGGCGCCGATGATTTTGTCTCCGTATGACGCAGAATTGTTTGGTCATTGGTGGTTTGAAGGTCCTCAGTGGATCAACGCGCTTTTCCGAAAAATTCATCATGACCAGAGCATTCTTGAGCCGCTGACGCCCGTGGAATATTTGGCGCGCCATCCCCGCAACCAAGTCATCACACCCACGATGTCGAGCTGGGGATATAACGGCTATGCGGAAGTTTGGTTGAATGGCGCCAATGACTGGATTTATCGTCATTTACATCAAGCCGTTGAGCGGATGACGGAAATGGCCAATCGTTTTCAAGCGCCCGGTGATGTGGAGCGAAGGACTTTGAATCAAATGGCCAGAGAACTGCTTTTGGCTCAATCCAGCGATTGGGCATTTATCATGAAAACAGGCACTCATGTCTCTTACGCGGTAAACCGCACCAAGGACCATCTTCATCGTTTTATTCAGCTCTACGAGGGGCTTTCCAAAAATTCTATAGACATGCCGCAGCTGGAAAGAATAGAATCTATGGACAATCTTTTTCCGGATATGGATTACCAAATTTACGCTTCAAAATAACATTTATAGAGGGAGATTTTGGCATGAACAGAAAGTATTTTGGCGGGTTTTTTGCGGCGGCATTGCTTCTTTCCGGGTGCGCCTCCAGCGGCAGAAATTATCAAACGGATATTGACGCGCTTAACGCCAAATTAGCCACGCTGCAGGGCCAATTAACCTCCAAAGACAGCGAAATCAGCAATCTTCAAAGCCAGTTAAGCGACCAGCGCCGTGGTCGCGAAACCGCGGAAGCCGCCTTGCTTAATTCTCAACATCAACAACGCCAAGCCGAAAGCGCGAAAACTTCCGCTAAGTCTTACGCTTCTGATTTGAAATAACGAGCCTTCCATGCGCCTTGAAAAAGATTCAATAGGTCCGCGCGAGATTCCGGATAACGTTTATTACGGAATTCAGACGGATCGAGCCGTTGAAAATTTTCCTATCAGCGGGCTGAGAGCCCACCCACGTTTTATTGACGCGTATGTTTACGTCAAAAAAGCCGCAGCCATCGCGAATCAAAAAATAGGTGAACTTGAACCCAAGCTCGCGCAGGCGATTATCACGGTATGCGATGAAATTTTGGCTGGCAAGTTTCGTGACCAATTTCCGGTGGATGTGTTTCAAATGGGCGCCGGCACGGCGTTTAATATGAATTTAAATGAAGTGCTGGCCAATCGTGCGAATGAAATTTTGGGTACGGCGAAGGGAAGCTATAAGCCGATTAATCCCAATGACCATACGAACATGGGGCAATCCACCAACGACACTTTTCCTTCGGCTGTGCGTGTGGCGGGTCTTTTGATTTTGAAGGAAAGCTTGCATGCGCCACTTGAAGCGCTTGAAAAAAGTTTGGCGGCAAAGGGCAAAGAATTTGACGGAATTTTAAAATCTGCGAGAACGCATCTGCAGGATGCTGTTCCGATCCGGTTGGGGCAGGAATTTACCGCTTATTCGGAAGCTATTCGAAAATCACGCTTGTCTTTGCTGGAAGCGGAAAAATCTCTTTATGAATTGGGTTTGGGCGGCAGCGCGGCGGGTACGGGTTTGAACACGGCGCCCGGCTACCGGGATTTGATTATCAAAGAGCTTTCAAGTCTGACTTCTTTGCCGTTTACGCCCGCCAAGGACATGCGCGAAGCCATGCAAAGCCAGAGACCGATCGCCGAAGTTTCCGCGGCAATGAGAAATTTGTGCCTGGAAATCACGCGCATTGTGAATGATTTGCGTCTTTTGTCCTCAGGGCCTACGACGGGTTTTTCAGAAATTCTTTTACCGGCTTTGGCGCCAGGCTCTTCCATTATGCCGGGTAAAGTGAATCCTTCGATTTTAGAAATGGTAAACATGGTCGCGTTTCAGGTATTGGGTTCGGACCATGTGATTGCGATGGGGGTGCAGGCGGGCCAGTTGGAGCTAAACGTGATGATGCCAGTGATCGCGTTTAATCTTAATTTTTCCGTCATGATTCTCGGAAACGCGGTCAAGATTTTGAAAGATAAATGCATCGACGGGATTGTCGCTAATCGTGAGCGATGCGCGCAATATGCCCAGTCCAGCATGGGCTTGGCAACGGCTTTAAACGCGTATATCGGCTATGCCCAAGCCGCGGAAGTGTGCAAACATGCCTTAAAGTCGGGTAAGACCATCATTCAAATTATCCGTGAGGAAAAAATCCTCACTGAAGAGCAGATTCAAAAGATTATGGACCCCGTTAAAATGACGGAACCCGGCATCCCGGGCAAGAATTGATAACCTCTTGCCAAATAATGAGTTGGATGGCAAAATAATCAATCTTTGTGGGAAGTATTAACTTGGAAAAAAAGGAATTGATTGCAGTGAGTCCGGAAAGCGCCTTTCACGAAGGCTTGGAAGATGTTATTGCCGCAGAAAGTTCGATTTGCCTGATTGATGGAAAAAACTCCAGATTGGCTTATCGCGGTTATGATATTCATGAATTAGCCGAGCATTCTAATTTTGAAGAAACAGCCTATCTTTTACTTTTAGGAAAGCTGCCGACTGCCCGAGAACTTGAAGATTTCAAGGCTAAAATCGCGGCCGAGCGCGAACTTCCGGAAGGTTTTGTAAAGCTGCTCAGCTCCTTTCCAAAAAACGCCAACCCAATGGCATTTTTACGCAGTGCGGTTTCCACGCTTGCTTTTTTTGATTCCGAATCTGAAGATAAATCTCCTGAAGCTAATTTTAGAAAAGCGATCCGCTTGATCGCTAAAACCCCTTTAATCGTGGCTTATTTTGAAAGAATGCGTCAGGGAAAAGAATTGATCGCTCCCCAAAAAGACGCTTCCTGGTCCGGCGCCAAAAATTTTCTGTATATGCTGCGCGGCAAAGAGGCGAGCGAAGTTGAAAATCAAATGCTCGACAAATATTATGTGTTGTTGACGGAGCATGATTTAAACGCTTCGACTTTTACGGCAAGAACGGTTGCGTCCACACAATCCGATATTTATTCCGCTATTTCAGGTGCGGTAGGCACGCTCAAAGGGGATTTGCATGGGTCGGCGAATACCCGCACCATGGAAAGCCTGATCGAGATCGACGATGTGAGCAAGGTGGAATCTTTTGTCGAGCAATCCCTAGCACAGAAAAAGAAATTCATGGGATTCGGACACCGCATTTACAAGGGGCCGGATCCGCGCGCCAGCGATTTGAGAAAAATGGCAAAAGCATTGGCGGACGCGAACCCCGGCCAGGCCAAATGGTACGCCATTTCAGAAAAATTAGAAAAACTTGTTTGGGAAAAGAAAAAATTAAACTGCAACGTGGATTTTTATTCCGCTTCCGTGCTTTATATTTTGGGAATTCCAGTCGATCTTTTCACAACGCTTTTTGCCATCAGTCGAATGGCCGGTTGGACGGCACATTTTCTGGAGCAATCCAGTCATAACCGTTTGATCCGGCCCGTTTCATTGTATACAGGCGCTACCCATCAAGCGTACGTCCCGATTCAAAAACGTTCTTAATTCAATTCCCACGAAAGTGGCGGTTCGCCATTATGGCGTCGGCGGCCCTCACTTGGATTCAGAAAAATTAGCGGAAGTGGCGGCCCGCCACCAAAGCGTCGGCGGCCCACAGGTGATAGCAAGAAAATAGCGGAAGTGGCGGCCCGCCACCAAAGCGTCGGCGGCCCACAGGTGATAGCAAGAAAATAGCGGAAGTGGCGGAATTGGCATACGCGCTAGTCTCAGAAGCTAGTCCCGCAAGGGTTGAGGGTTCGAGTCCCTCCTTCCGCAATTTTTTTTAATTTCTCTTGGAGGGACTCGAAGGGAGCGCCGACGCCCTGTAGATATGCACGACATGACTAAATGTCATGTCGTAATTCCATCGTCGGCGCGGATGGCCGACCCGGAGCGAGCACAGCCGCGCGCCTTCGCGCGGACTGCGCAGCGTAGGGCGCCAAATCCCTCCTTCCGCAAGATTTTTTCGTATTAGAGGCTCATCTACGTCGTTGCTCAGTCGTTCGCTTGTGCGACGCTATTACCATAGCGCCTCCGCGCTCACTCCATCGCGCCTAGTATCTGAGCCTCTAATACGAAAAAATCAAAAAAAGTTGAAGTGGGTTGGACGCCCCGTAGCGAGCACAGAAATCCTCCGGTTTCCTCCAACCATTGCACTCCAACACAACTTCCATTAAGATTGTGGAATGAAAAAATACCTGACAGCGTTCTCGCTTGTCCTTTTTTCAATCGTTCTCTGGTTTTTAAACGGATACTCCGAGCAATCCCTTATTTTAAAACGTATTTCCGCGCCTTTACAGGACGTGCTTTTCAAGGTCCGCTACGTCTCAGAATCCCGCCCCGAATCCTTGAATCAAATTGTCGTGATCGCGGTAGACGATGAATCTTCTTTTCGTCTGGGCGTGCGGTGGCCCTGGCCCAGAACCATCTTTGCTTCCATTATTGATGAATTGGCGCGTAAAAAAGCGAAAGTCATCGGCTTGAATTTTTCATTTACCGGGCTTGAGGGTGGGAAGGAAGATACGACCCTTGCTCTGGCTGATTCCATTCGCAATCACGGGCATGTCGTGGTGGGGTCTACATTGGATAAAGACAGGCCATTAAGACCGGTGTCGCTTTTGCTCCGGGCTGGCGCTCATTATGGCTATCTTGAAAAAATTGTGGACGAGGATTTTTTGATTCGCCGTTCCTATCTTTCCCGTTCTTATATCCAGCGTGCGGTGGAAGAACCTTCTTTTCCGCTTTCAATATGGAAAGAGGCGGGACAGGACCCGGCGGCTTTGTCTGATTGGAAGCGGAAAGACGGGAGTTATGTGATCAACTATTTGGCGAACGATTCGGATTTAAAAGTGATTCCGGCATGGAAGCTTTTGGAAGGGCATATTTCGGAGTCTCAGATTTCAGGAAAAATTGCCTTGGTGGGAATCACGTCTTCTTTGATGTCGGAAAAACATCAAACACCTTTAGGCCTCATGTCCGGCGTTGCCGTGCACGCCAATGAATATATTTCTTTCGGTGAATCCAGGCGGCTTCATCTTGCGCCGCGCTCCATTACATTTGGCGTCAGTTGGATTTTAGGCATGATGCTTTTGGTGCTTTTACGCGCCCGTCGTTTTTGGCTGGCCGGACTCGGATTTCTTGGCTGCTACTTTTTAATATTTTTGGGGGCGCAATTTTTATTTGCCCGGGACATTTCGTTGCCGCTTTTTTTGTGGCTCATGGGACCCACGTTGGCATTGGCTATCGGGACCTTTGCCAATTTCATGCATCTTTTGTTTGAAAACAAGGGTCTTGAAAATCGCGTGATTCATGACAAGATGACGGGGCTTTATACCTACGATTATCTCCGGCTGCGATTGGATGATGAATGGAAGCGCTGCCAGAAGACCATGGTTCCTGTGTCCGTTGTGATGACGGATCTGGACCGTTTTAAAAAAATTAATGACACGCTGGGTCATGAAGTGGGTAATCAGATGATTTTACGCGCCTCGGCCGTGATCAAGGAAAGCGTGCGTGGATATGACGTCGTTTCGCGATACGGCGGAGACGAATTTGTGATTCTTTTATGGCATGCCAATGCCCAGGAGGCGGAAGCTTACCGGTTGCGTCTTCGAAAAATGTATGAGGATATGGCCAAGAAATTAGACGAAGTTAGGCTACAAGACTCTTCTATCAGTATCGGATTTGCTTCCTTTGACCCAAAATCAGACGGCGAAAATTCTCAAACTCCGCAGCAGCTTATTGAATTAGCGGATAAAAATCTTTTTGAGGATAAAGAGAGCCGGCGTAAACCCGGCGAGCCCAAACGGTAGTTTACAGATTAAGAGCGAGAGCACTCCAAGTGCGTGAAGTTATTTTACCGGTTTGAATCAGGCCGCTATTTTTCTGGAAAAGTTTAAGCGCTGTTTTTGTTTTGCCGCCCACCAAGCCATCTATTTGACCCTCATAACAACCCGCAATTTTTAAGGCCATTTGCACACGCTTGGCGTGGAGCAGGCCGGGTCTTTGAGTGTGTCTTACGGGAATATTTTTACGCAAACGATAGTCAGGTTCCGGCGCAGGCAAAGCCTTTGGCGCGTTTTTTGCGAACGTTGTTTTAGACGCGGCCGGATGAGCGGGCGGGGGAGTTGTCATTTTTGTGACGCGCTCAGCAGAAATTCTTTTGTCCATTTTTGCAGGCGCGAAAAAGCTGGGCATCACAAAAGGCTTTTTCTCAACTTTTTTCTCGATTTTTGGTTTCTCCATTCTTTGCGGTTTATTTTTCACCGGCAATACGGATTCTAATTCTTCAGAGTCTTCCTGTTGTTTGGTGATCATGCCTTCGACGCCATCCGGATCCATAATTTTTTTGATGCCGAACGCCGCCACTTCATTGTCAGGATTGATGTTTAAAGCATTCCGGAAAGCTTCGTTCGCTTTTTTATATTGTCCAAGCACGAGATAAATTTGGCCAAGGCCGGTATAAGCCGTTTCATCATCCGGTTCTAAAAGCAGAATATCGGAATAGGTGCGGATGGCCGCTTGAAAATCATTTTTTAAAAGAAGGTCTGTTGCTTTTTGATGCAACAGTTCGATTTCACCCACTTTTTCAGTGGTGATAGCGGTAAAGTTATTCATTTGGGCAAAGCATGTGTCTTGAACCCGCCCAAAAGATACCAATACCAATAATCCTGTCAGAATAGCTCTATCGGCAAACATGGCTTAGAAGGTTATTGCAGACAATATACCTGAATAAACCGAGGCTGTCAAAAGTGTGCTATATTACCTATCCGGAGAGGGTTATGGGAAAAAAAGAGGACGAAAAAAAAGAAAATAAAGTCATCACGACTCATCGTGAAGCCCGCCATTATTATGAGATTCTGGAAAGCTTTGAAACCGGGGTGGTACTGATGGGCTGCGAGGTCAAATCCTTAAGAGAGGGCCAGGCCAGCCTTGTTGGAAGTTTTGCCCGTTTTGAAGGTGCCGAACTCTGGCTTATGAATTCCTACATCGCTCCCTATGAAATGGGTAACCGTGAAAACCCGGAATCCAAGCGGCAGCGAAAACTTCTTTTGCACAAAGCCCAACTCCAAAAAACGCAAGCCCGTACCCAGGAAAAGGGCCTGGTTTTGATCCCACTCAAACTTTATTTCAATGACCGGGGAATTGCCAAGCTTGAGCTCGGCCTAGCCAAAAGCAAAAAACTCCACGACCAACGCTCAGACATCAAAGATCGCCAATCCAAACGCGACATCGACCGCGCTATTAAAAACCGAAATAGGAAGTAAAGATTAATCGATGTGCTAATTAGGATGATGCGGCAACTCGATGAATAAGTTCCGAAAGAAAAGATTGGTAAGGAATGCCCTTGGAAGACGCAAATTTTTTGATTTTTTGGATATCTTGTTTGTTGACGCGGATGGTTAGAACTAGATCTTTTTTGCGGGCGGCAATTGAATCCGCCACTCGTTGGAGTTCTTTTCCAGTTACGGGTATATACTCATCGCGTTCAATGGCCGCCATGATTTTTTCTTCTTTGGCGCCAAGTTTTATTTTTTTCATCTTACCCGCCTTTTTTTAAATATTTTTTTGTGTACTTCCTGCTTGGAAAAGCGGTTTTAAGAAAATAAGCTTCCCCATTATCCACATAAGGCACTACCCAAACGTATCGTTGATATTCAAAAAGCATAAGCTGCTGGTAAAATCTAGAAGGATGTTTTTCAATCCCAATAAATCTTGAGCCAATCAACAGCTCAAACGTAATATTTCGCTTCTTTTTTAGCCATTCGTTTTTATCAAAATTCCAAACAGCAGGCTTCATTTAAACTGTACCATAATACAAATGTAATTACAAATTGACTACATACGTCTATTTGTGCTTCTGTAATAATAGACGGAGAACAGGCCTTTTTTCGTTCAATAAATATTTAAATTTTTCGTATGATTAACTCAAATCGAATACTCCGACACCCTATGGTATAATATCCCGTAGGGGGCGACAGGTTTCGATCTGGCTCTTTGATTCGAAAGCAGCATGCGGAGGTTGTCGGGAGGCCTCCTAAAAAACCTGACACAAAATAAACGCCAAAAACACGAACCTAAATCTCGTGCATATGCCGCTCGCGCGGCCTATGGCGTTACCGTTAGCAGCCTAAAATCTGCTACCGTCCGCCTATCTTTGTCTGTGGGGTGGGGCCGGGCGTCGACAACAGGCTGGCTTGAACCGCGCGTCCTTGGCGGATTGAGCGAGAGCGACAGAGGACTTACCGTTTAAGATCGTGTCGACTCGAGTTTAAACGGGACATTGATAAGCCTCCGCCACAAATCGTGGCGGATCCGCCAATTTTTTTGGCGGAGACTAAGCATGTAGCGGCTTCGGACTTGAAGGTCAGAGACGCGAGTTCAACTCTCGCCGCCTCCACAAATATAAAAAAACAGCTTCGAAAGAAGCTGTTTTTTTATTTAGAATAGAGGCGAGAGTTGAATAGGAGCCGCCGAGATAACCCCAATCCCAGGGCCTCCAAGAATATGCTTGTCTGTTAAATTAGACGTTAAAATCCAAATAAAGTTTCAAGAAAAACGAAAGATAGTCTTGAATCAGTCTTTTTTTGATGGTAATATTCAATTAAATGTATATTTATAAAAGAGCTTAAAAAGAAAGTTTGAGGATGGAGGCAGCATGAAAAAAAACATATTTTCTAAAATTTTGATTCTTTCGATTAGCCTGGGTTTGGGAGTTGTGCCGGTTTATGCCGAAGGTGAGACCGTGCCCGCCAAAGAAAGTCAACCCAGAATCATGCCCGCTTACAGCGAAAAATCCGCTGCCACCTCTAAAGCCGTGGTAGAAAACAAACAGGCCGTTACGGACGTGATTATTAATCCCGAGACAAGGCAGTCGGATGTTCCAGACGAGCCCGCGATTGGGTTGCCGGGGCCTATCGCTCCTCCCACCATCGATTGGAGCAAGATCAATTTTCCGCCTATTGAATACGGTTATGTGAACAAAGACGGTTATCAAGTTAAAATTAAATCTGACAAAGAGGTTTTGACGGTTTCCTGGGAAAAAGTCAGTCAGGTAGATGTGAAATCCAATGCTTCGGAAGTTTCATCGGCGCCAACACTGTCGTCTTCCAAATCGTTTTCTCTAAACGTGAAAACGGGGAGTATTACAGAAACTACTTGCTTCACCTTATGCAAGACCAAAGAATTAAATCCTAAAGAAAACACCAGGGAGTATATCGCGGCTCTTAAAGCCATGTCTGAAAAAGTGGCGGAGGGGATCAAGGACCCAAAACCTCGGCCTGGAGTTATAGACTTTAAGTTGCGTCAAATTAACCGCGTTCTGAATTATCTGATTCAAGTCATTGGTAAACATTTGCCAATAGGCCCCATCACTCTTTAATTAATCATTCATAAAATATTTGTTTTTGAGGCGGTCGACAAAATTGACCGCCTCGTTTGTTTTGTGTAGCGCCAAAACAGAAGCTCGTATTAGTCTCCGTCACCCCACTTATTTTAATAGCTTTTTTTATTTTTTTTGTTATTATTAATTAAAATTAGTTGTTATTGTTTAAAAAAATTTGTTCCAATCACAAAAAGGACTATAACATTATGCTTAAACCCAAACATTGGAATAGGACGTGGAAGTCGATGCAACATCTTGGCATATCTAAAGCTTTCCGCCAAAGGACGGATCCGCCTCCGGCGGACAACTTTATCTATACCAAGCTCTTGCATCTTTATTCTCACGTCTATTGCAATATTTGGGTTAAAAAAAGATTTCTTGCGACCGTATTCATGACGATCTTTTTGGGGTTTTTTTCTCAAACAGCTCAAACCGCTGATTCCTCCATGCGTTTGGGGTTAGGGGTATGGGCTGGCT
>JAHFFM010000051.1 GCA_023247935.1 Candidatus Omnitrophota bacterium
AATACGCGGAGATTCCCAAGATAATCATGGGTGGATCGCCTTAATCACTTCTTCTGGCGTAATTTGAGTCATGCAGGGGTGCCCTGCGACGGAACAGCGCGTTAAAAAACAAGGCGAACAAGGTACGGAATATCGCAACACCTTCGCGTTTTCAGCCAGCGGCCTCCAACGATCAAACACATTGGTGCCGCTGTATAAAAAAATCGTGGGAATTCCCATGGCGGAAGCGATGTGTGTGGGGCCGGAGTCGGGTCCGACAAACGCTTTTAATGCTGGCAGGACACCCAAAAGATCGCGTAGCGATGTTTTTCCCGTTAAATTAAGATATTTCAAATTACTGGGCAATTCCAGGCTCTTTGGCTGGCTTCCCAAAAAAACAAGGCCATGCCCGGGAAAGCGCGAGGCAAAAAGCTCAAAAAATTTCTTCTGATTCTCGGCAGGCCATTCCTTGGACGCCGAACCCGCTTCCGCCTGAAAACCTACCCATGGAGTTCCGGCATCCAGCCCCCACGCTTTTCGTTTTTGATTAAACAATTCTTCTTCCGGCGCGGACAGATAGAGCTGAGGTCTCAATGTTTTTGTTGGAATGCCGATCGTAGCGAGCAGATCCTTTAAATATTTTTCTTCATGAATCCCCTGGCGATACAAAACTTCATCCGTCAGCCAAAAACCACCGCCAGTCACGCCAAAACCGACGCGTTTCGGAATGCGCGCAAAATTCATCAAGAAATTTTCTCTCAAGTCTCCACGAAGCCCCAACGCCACATCGATGCGAAGCGCCCTCAGCTTCCGACCCAGCGCAAAAAAACCGATTGATGCCGCACGCTTGGCGCCGCGCGCGAACCACGGCGCGTCATAGACAAGAATCTCATCGATAAAAGGATTGCCCTCAAGAAGAGCTTTTGAAACACTGCTTGTCAAAAAAGTGACGCGCACCGAAGGGTATTTTTCTTTAAGAGCTTTAGGGACAGCCGTGGCCAAAAGCACATCGCCGATATGATCCAAACGAATGACAAGAAAGTGAGGTGAGTCTTTGAGCGGTGAGGAATGAGGAGGAAAAAACCGTCGAGCCGCATACCCGACGGCGTCTAAGATTGAGACAACAAAAATATTTCTCTTTTTACGGAATTGGTATTTCACGCTTTAAAAGGAGAAAAGCGATAATAGAAAAGACATTGCACGGCGCGCACCCCGTCCTTCCATCCAATTTTCTTTCCCTCATGAAACGTGCGCCCCTTATAAGAAATAGGCGCTTCCACAATCTTGTAGCCGGAGCGGAGTAATTTTGCCGTCATTTCCACCTCAATTTCAAATCCATTGGAAGTCAGCGGAAGCCCCTGAATCACAGGCCTTCTGAAAAGTTTGTAGCAGGTCTCCATATCCGTGAGATGAGCGCCATATAAACAATTGGTTAGTGTGGTCAAAAAACCGTTCACCGCCCGATGCCAAGACGCCGTTACTTTTTCTTTCCGGCTGAAGCGTGAGCCATAAATGACTTGGGCATTCGCACTCTCCATCAGCGACACTAGCGACATAAAATCCATGGGATTGTATTCCAGATCCGCATCTTGAATAATCACGGCATCACCGGAGGCGCCTTGAATCCCGGTGCGAATAGCGGCGCCCTTCCCGCTGTTTTTTTCGTGGAAGAGCACCTTAAAGCCTTCCCGGCTCACCGTGTGTTGACGGAGTAATTCCCGGGTGCCATCCGTCGACCCATCATCAATCACGATAATTTCTTTGGCTAACGGCACGGCATGAATGACGTCTAAAATTTTTAGAATCGTATTTTTTTCGTTATAAACCGGCACAATGACGGATAATTTTTGAATTTTCAAAATAGTTCCCCGTTACGCCAACGACTTTTTTTCAAATGGGTAGGCCACGACCAGCCCCTCTTCGCCGCCAATGCGATGCGGCGGCGCCGACGGCTGAAAACCCAGCTCCGCCAAACGTGTCTTGATTCTGTCATAACTGGCCATCCATACGGCGGTATGCATATTGAGCTGATCCACGACCCACACATGCTTCGCGTCACGCGTATTCTCTTCGTTCAAATTGACCATCTCGGGCAATACCGTCGTCTGAGAGTCTGGCGTTAATTGCTGGCGATAATAACGCACCTGTGAGCCCAAGCCACAAACCACGTCCCCGCTCCCCGTTCTGGCAAAAACATAAGAGACCAGTCCTTTGTAATCTTCTTTATGAGCGGCATCGGTTTTTAATAGCACCGTGTGCGCGGATCCGATCACGGCGATCGTCGTTAAAAGCAAAAACGCCGCGTTTCTAAAGCGTTCACGCGGATAAAACGCCAGGGCGCCGCCAATCATCACAAAAAAGACCGGCGCGGCAAAACTAAGATAACGTGCTTCCAGTCGTATAGAATAAAATGAAATTAAAAAAATGATGGGAAAACATAGCACCATTCCCGCCAGAACAAACCAAGTTCTGTCTTTCAAAAATACTTCCTTAAATGAAAAAAGTAAAAGCATCACCGCGGCGAGCATTGAAACAGCCGATAACCAGAATACCGGCGAATGTTTCAAATAATAAGAAATTCGATCCACGGGAATCATTGAAAAATAATAGCCGTTGGTAAAATGCCACAGGAGTCCCACCATTTTTTTAAATAAAATGGCGACAGACCAATATTCACGGATCCGATATCCTTCAAACATGTGCTCACGAAAAATAGCTTGATAGCTGGCCAGCGCCAAGGAGGCTCCGCCTAGAAGACAGGCGCAAATAAAAGCGCGCCAAAGCTCCTTTCTCGTTCGCCCGCCGACCTTCTCAAAAAAAAGCGTCACACCGGTAGCCAAAACAACAAACCACGCGTAATGTTCCACATACACCGCTAGCGTCGCTGAAACCGTATAACCCAGCAACCACACGCGGCGCGTTGCATCGCGGAGCGCTTGCACAAAAAATAGAAGTGTCAACGAGGACAGAAGCGCCAACAGCGCGTAACTTCTAATTTCGTTGGCGCTTTGCAACCAGTAAGGCGAAATGGCGGATAAAAAGAAGGCGTACAATGCCGCCTTCTTTCCAAAAACAGATTTGGTTAAAAAATAAATAACACCAACAACGGCTATGCCGGCTAAAAAAGAAATCAACCGGTAGGCCCACTCCGCCTCCCCAAAAAGACGAATCGCTCCATGAAGAGCTAAAAAATAGGCCGGCGGATGCACGTCCTGCATGGAGCCCCAAAAAACATCGTGAAATGATTTTTGCGCCAGCTCCACGCTAAACCATTCATCACTCCAAAGGGATTTTCCACTGAGCAACATCAGGGCTCTCAGGACAATCGCAAGTCCGGCGATGACAAGCATCATAAGGAGAGAGGCCGCTCCTCATACAAACGCCGAGTAACTTGCGCCACCTTTTCCCAGGTGTAATGCTCCAGCACATGTTTTTTGAGTGCTTCGCTGAACGGCGACGCCAACGCGGTTTTGATTTTAAGAGAAATGTCTTCGGGGTCGGCCGGATTAAAATACAAGGCATGGTCTTGAAAATACTCGCGAGTGCTTCCCCCGGAAGTCACGATCACCTTCGCGCCGGCCAGCGCGGCCTCAAACGCGACAAGTCCTGGCGTTTCAAACCAGCCCTGTAGCACAAAAAGTTCGCAAGCCGCGTAGGCCGATTTTAAAAGCGGATCCGAGTGTGGGATGGTCGGAATAAATTCCGTGAAGCCCTTCCCCTCTTTTTGACAGGTTTCAAAATATTCTTCATAGCCGGAAACGGGACTTCCGATCAAAATCAGGCGCTTGCCTGGTATTTTTTTAACGGCACGTATCAAATTTAACTGATTTTTCCGGGGCTCGACTCGTCCGACACCCAAAATAAACGGCTCTTTTCCAAATCTTTGACGCGCTATCTCCGGAGTGGCATTTAAAAAATCCCGGTCGACACCGTTGGGCACCACGCGCATCCTAGAGGAATCCACCGCAAAAAGCCGGGCGATTTGACGCTTTTCGATGTCTGAATTGGGAAAAATCAAATCGGAGGAGATCAGAAGTTTCCGGCGCGCGGAAGGAAATGCCGGCCAAGCCCATTTCACGCCGTGCCGAATTAAAAAATCAGCTTTGGTTAAAAGCGAGCCGTGCGTAAAAAATGCCCGGCGAACGTCGGACCACAGAAGCGGCGTGATCGCCACACGCACATTTCTTTTTTTGGCCACTTCCACCAACGCCAAGCAGTCTTTGACAGAGCCAAACACATGCAGCCAATCATAATCTTTGATCGAAGCATTCCAGGTGTCAAAAAGATCAACCTCAACACCTTCCTTAATCAAATATTCTCTGAGTTTTAAAAGGAGGATTTCACCGCCGCCCACGTTTTGAAACGCTGAAGGGTAGGTGAAAAAAGCGACTCTCATGAGCCTTGTTCCGAAATGCGTATGATTCTTTCGGCGGTTCGACCGTCGCCAAAAGGATTAGCCCAACGCCTAGGAACATGCATCATGCGCCGTGCTAAGCGAAGAATCGTATCGGCCTCGTAACCGGCGATCACATTGCCGCCCGCCGTCACAGTTTCAGGTCTTTCCGTACTGGTTCGCAGTGTCACGCAGGGAACTTTTAAAATACACCCTTCTTCCTGCACGCCACCTGAATCACTCAACAAAAGCGCCGCGCCCGCTTCCAAACGTAAAAATTCCAAAAATCCCACCGGCTCCACCGCTTGAATCATCGAAGGCAGTTTGAGTCCAAATTCTTTGAGGCGTTTCTGTGTCCGCGGATGCACCGGAAAAAGAACGGTTTTTTTGAAATGAAGCGCTGTTTTTTCAATTCCGCGCAGAATGGATTGCAAGCGTGCCTTATGATCCACATTTTCCTGGCGATGAAGCGTCACCAGAAGATAACTGCCGTCCCCAGGCAGCCCCCAACGCTTCAGCTTTACCTTTTTTTTGGCAATTTGCAGATTTTCAAAAACAGCATCCACGATGGTATTGCCTGTGACATGAATTTTTTTGGCCGACACGCCTTCGCTGAGCAATGTCGTCTTCGCGGCGCGCGTCGGGACAAATAAAAAGTCTGACACGTGATCCGAAGCGATCCGGTTGATTTCTTCGGGCATGCAGCGGTCGTAACTTCTTAAGCCCGCTTCCACATGACCCAATTTCATCCCCGGTAATTTCGCGGTCACTAGCGATCCCGCCAACACCGTATTGGTGTCTCCCTGCACCAACACCACACGCGGCTTTCTTTTAAGAAAGGCCGTTTCAATCCCCCGCATCATGAGCGCTGTCTGCTCTCCATGCCCGGAAGCTTTGAAGCGTGAAATCGAAAGACTCTCATGCGGCGTCGGCAAATCCAAATCTTCAAAAAAGCGTTTATCCATCTCATAGGAATAATGCTGGCCGGTGTGCAAAAGAAAATAAGGTTTCCGCTGACGGCGAAGCAGTCTCAAAATCGGACTCATCTTGATAATTTCAGGACGTGTTCCCAGAATAACCGCGATCATACAAAACTCTCCACGCACACCGGGCGACGGCGCAGCACAAATTCGTCATGCATCCACAGCGCCTGAAGCGCGAACTGGGTCGCCCAAGCATTCAGATGCGGGCGCATCAAACCATCCGTCGCGGCGCCATACAGAAAACCTCCGGATTGACGCGACGCGTCTTTGTTTTGAAAAAGTAAGAGATGCTTTTTGACACTTTCCAAGGTTTCCAAATGCGCCGAAATTTTCTTGGGATAAAGCGTGTAAAGAATCGATCCGATTCTCAAAAATTGCGCGACAATGTCACTGCGCTCATGCCGCGAAAATTTATTTTTTTCTAAAATAGAGGAAACAGATCCATCTGTGGAGACGCCGCGCACCATCCACAAAAATCCTTTGAGCGCCGCCTGGCAATAATCCGGACGCTTCAGCAAAATCCCCGCGTATAAAAGCCCTTCCAGAGTATAAGAATGCGGGTGCAAATGCGTGCTGCCGTCTTTTTTTCCGGTGATAAATCTTCCGGCGCTCTTCTGCTGCTTTTTAATCCCGTCCAAAAGATTAAAGGTAATTTGCCGGTATTTTTCGATTCCCGTCAGCCGGTAATAGTCCGTGAAAAAAAGCGCGAGTTTACCGTGAAAACTTCCCTCTTGATCCGACCATTTATCAAGATCTTCTCCGCATTTCTGAGTGCTGGAATCAAAATAAGGATAAAATGAGCCGCCTTTTTTCATCATCTTTGTCGTTAAAAATTGAAGCACTCGTTCCGCCGCGCGCAAATGCTCTTCTTTTTTGGAAACCTTAAAAAGCTGAAGCAGGCCGTAACCAACCATGGCCGCGTCAAACGCGTACACGCGTCCATAATGAAAACAATAATTGGGGGAAACATAACGCTTCACCAGATAAAACCGCGTCTTAACGCCGCCATCCTTGTACAAGGCGTTTTTCACCAGCCACCCCGCCGCTTGGTTAGCCGCTTTTAAAAATTCCGCACTGGGGTGAATGCGATTCGCAAAAACCCAGGTCGAAAGCGCGTAGCCGGTGATCTCTGAATACAAAAATGGATAACGTTTCTTGTCCGGTTCATACCAAGCCGCGACACCGCCGCTTCGTTTCAAATCTTTGGAAGCGCTTTGAATGCCCGAGCGGACAAGCCATCGCGCGGCCGAAAGAACCGCTGCCTTGGAATCGCGAGGCGAATTACCGGATTTTTTCATAGAGTGTTTTAGAAACTTTCAGTTTAAAGTTGGAATGAGAATCTTTTAAAATCACCGTTGTTTTTTGCTCGGAATAAAATTTCAGCGTGTCTCCTTGCGGCGACACAAAACCGGCAAGACGTGCCGGCACTCCATACACCAGTCCATAATCCGGCACCGGCTTGGTCACCACGGATCCGGCGCCGACCATCGCATATTTTCCGATGGAAACGCCGGGCATCACAGTGCTGTTAGCCCCAATGGAAGCGCCTTTTTTAACAAACCAGGTGCTGTTTCCCAAATTTCGAATGCGATTCGCGCGCGGCGCGGGGTCATTGGTAAAGCACACCGCCGGGCCGATAAACACATCGTCCTCCACGCGAAGATTGCGATAAAGCAAGGCCTTATTGTGAATATTCACGCGGTTTCCGACGCGCACGCCGCGATCGATATAAGTCCCGTTGCCAATCATGCAATCACGAGCGATCACAACTCCCTCACGCACCTGCACAAACGCCCACAACGAAGTATTTTTCCCGATACGAGCCGTCTCGGAAACAATGGCGGTGGGATGAATGCCGGCGCAAGCTCTCAAAGCCAATTCTCCCTCGCCCAATCAATATTGCGTTGAAGTCCCTCTTTAAAACTCACGCGCGGTTTCCATCCGAAAAGTTTCTTGGCCAGACCACTGCCGCAGATCAAGCGATGCACCTCGGCCATCCGCTGAGGCACATAAACAATCGGCGAACGAGTCCCCGTCAGCGATTTGATCAAATCCGCCGTTTTTTGAATGGAAACATCGTACCCTGTTCCAAAATTAACCGCTTGCCCAATCGCGCGCGGATGATGCCCCATCACCAAAAACGCCTCCACCATGTCTTCAACATAAGTAAAATCGCGCGTTTGCTGGCCTTTGCCATAAATGGTGATGGGTTTTCCCTCCAGCGCTAGGCGGATAAATTTGGGAATCACATCATAGGTGTGACGAGGTCCAAAGGTATTGAACGGGCGAATAATGGAGATCGGCAAGCGATAGGTATTGAAATAAGAATAAGCCGCGCGATCCGCGGCGACTTTGGACGCCGCGTACGGAGACGTGGGATTTAACGGATGTGCTTCGTCAATCGGCGCGTACTGCGCCGTGCCATAAATCTCGCTGGAGGACGTGCAGACAGCGCGTTTGACACGTGGAAGCTGGCGAACCGCTTCCAACACATTGACCGTGCCCCACAAATTAGATTCCATCACTTCGCGTGGATGCTCGAAGGAGTTGGGCACATACGCGTCGGCCGCCAAATGAAAAATATATTCAGGGTCATTTTTTTTGATCAGTTCAACCGCGTCCTGGCTAGCGATATTGCCCGTGATAATTTCTTTGAATGTTTTTTCAAAAGGCGCCAAGTTTTTCAGCGTGTAAAGCACCGTCCCTGTAATGGAGTTTCCGCGAATATAAATCGAAACGCGGGCGCCTTCTTTGACCAAGCGCTCTGTCAGATGAGAGCCCATAAATCCATCGGCGCCGGTAACCAACACTCTTTTATTTTTCCAGGAATGGCTCAACGTTTTTCTCCCCTTTTTGAGTGCTACTTTTGAGTCGTTGCTTCTTGAATTTCCCAATACTTTGCCCAGCTAATAAATTCATGATAGGCGCTAAGCGTCGAAAATAAAAACCCAGGCATTTTATCCTGAAAACCGCGCTTTAAAAAGAAGTTTTGCAACCATTTAAGAATCGGCCGTCCGCGCATATTCCATGAAGAGAGCGTCCGCCCTTGTTCTTTGAAAAGTTTGGCCTCAAAACTCGTGTAATGATTGATCTTGGCCATATGCTCTTTGGCAGTGGCGGTGGAGTGATGAAGCAAAGGTTGCGCGAGCTTTCCCACAAACTTCTCTCCGCCTTCTACCGAGACCGCCTCGTGAACCAACCCTTCAAAATGAGCAAATTCTTTTCGAAATAAACGAATCGGAAAATCGTCCGCCGAAGCGCCATGACGCATCCACGCGCCGTAAAGCTGATTCAGCCGACGGACTTTAAAGGCTCTTGCCCCCGCTTCCGACGAATTGGAAACAATCGCCTTAATTTTCTCACGCAGCAGGTCAGAAACTCTTTCGTCCGCGTCGATGGACAAGATCCATGGAAATTTCGCTTTCTGGATCGCAAAATTTTTTTGAGAAGCAAAATCAGAAAAAGGATGCGAATACACTACCGCGCCCTTCGCCCGCGCGATCGCTACCGTGTTATCGGCGCTTCCGCAGTCCACCACCACGCATTCGTCGCAAAAAGCGACGCTCTTGAGACAATCCTCAAGAACATTCCCCGCGTTTTTTGTGATAAGCACCGCTGAAATCATACGATCGCGATCACCTCTTTATCCGTTCGTTTCCACAAAGCCCGGTCGGCCAAACGCCGCCGCTTGAGCACTTCCGGCAATCTTCCTAAGGCCTTCACAAAACCGGTGATCCAAAAAAGCTGGCCACGCAACAAATGCCCGACAAGCCGCAGCGGCAAACAAATCAAATGTTCCACCCACAGCCGCGGGTCTTCAAAATTTTTCCACATAAAAAGATAAATATTTCGCGCGTTCATCTCGGCTGTGCCAAAAACCCCAAAGGCTTTGCGGAAACTGCGCTGTCCTTCATGATAAACGACACTGCGCGCTTCGTAAAGACATCGATAACCCCGCTTCCATGCGCGAAAACAAAGATCCGTATCCTCCACCGTTCCAGGCAAATACAAATCATCATATCCTCCGAGCGCTAGGAACTTTTTACGGTCATAAGCGCCGGCGGAACCCGCGGCAAATGTCGCCACCGCCTCCGTGATTTTTTGGCTTTTATTTTCAGGAATATCCGCGGCTTTAAAAATCCCGAACGACATCCACGCCCGGCAAGGGCCACCCCGAGACTGACGACCATCATAACTTCTGTTGGACGGAGATACCATAAATAGAAGAGGATCCTCGAGAAAGGGATCCAGAAGAAGATCCAGAAAATCAGGCGCCACCTTTAAATCATTGTTCAAAAGAATCACCCACTCCTCGTCGATTTGCTCCAGCACCTCGTTGTACGAGCACAACAAACGATTGGGCTGGCGATAAATCGTCACATTCTTAAAATGTTCTTTGAGAAAATCGACGCTTTTGTCCGGGCTGGCGTTGTCGATCACCGAAAGGCGGCACTCGTGCTTGGATTGCGCCATCGCCGCTTGGAGCGTTGGCAGAGTCTCCCCCAAAATATCCGCGCCGTTATAATTCAAAATAAGAAGATGCGCACGTGCCACGCGTTAAGCCCCTTGTCCGTAGCCATAACCGGCTGATTTATTCCCGCGATTTAAAATTTTATTTTGTCCGCGAAAAGCGCGTAATAAAAATTTCTTAGCGGCCGAAGCCCGCAAATCTTCCAGGGGCGTGATGGTCTCAAAATCAAAAGCGCGCTTCACCTGAAACTTGATTTCTTTTACGAAGCCGCGACTGGTTTTTTTTCCTAAAAATTCCTCACGCGGCAATTCGAGTTTTCTTTTTTGCGCACGCCAACACCGCGTCCGCCACGCCCGGTCAAATGCCGTCATCGTGATGGGTTCTAATTTTTTTTGATTCAGGGCATAGTCGCAGACAGCGTCCAAGATGCCCGGAGCGTTTTTATAAAAACTGGTGTGCCCATAAACAAAAGCAGGAATGCCGCAGCGCTCCATTTCATCCACCGCCGCCGCATAATAATGGTTGATAGCACCATCATTGAAATGGCCAGCCTCAAAAAAAAGTTCCGGCGAAATAGGAAACACCGGGATCTGCAACACTTCTGAAAAACGGCCGTGCTGAGCCGGATAAGACGGGGGCGCCAGATAATCATAGGAAAAGTCGGATGAATAACGACAGCCCTTGTCCTCCAGCACTTTTAAAAGCCCGGCATTGAAACGCCCGGTGGGGACGGCAAAACCACTCACCTGAATCCCAAAATTTTTAAAAAAAACTTCCGCTTTGTCATAATTCATCCGGTTGTTTGGGTAATCCGAATACGAGGTGTGATAGTACGAGTGGGATTGGATATCAAAGCCGCGCTTCGCGCAATCCGCCACGCAGTCTTTGGCCGATTCAAAAGAAGCGGCGTTAAAAAAAATCGTCACCGCTTTTTTGTATTTCTCCAGCACCTTCATAAAATCGGGAAATGTTTCGGGATGAAATTCGTCCGCATCGATCCGGAGACCAAACGTGTTTGGATAATCCGTTTCACAGCCCTTCCGGAAAAGTATCGTGGGATTTTCCGCCACCATTTCGCGTATCGCCAGCGACGCGCCGCCAAATGATTTCAAAACCGCCCGCTCTTGAAGCACCCCCAGCACCCTTTCCTTGGCAAAAGAAGCCGGCACTGACCGATAGGATCGGGCTTCGGTTTCATTTTGAGAAATTTTCTTTGCCTGCCCTTTCTCCATCAGTCGAATGGTTTCCACTATTTTTTCGGCGCCTA
>JAHFFM010000052.1 GCA_023247935.1 Candidatus Omnitrophota bacterium
GCGTCCGTGCAGCGGAACAAAAAAACGGATCGCAGCTCGCGGATGATGGATCGCGGCTGGCGGGGAATAAAGCGTCACAAGGTCACCAGATCACCGCTATGTTAACGCCGTCGGCTGGCGGAGAATGGAAAGCGGATAATGGATTGCAAAAAACCTACGTTGCGAGGTTGCTTCAAGGGCAGGTTTCGAAATTTGATTTGCCTGCGCTTGAGGCGGGCGTGATAGGCGGGGACTTGGCGAGGATTGAGAAGAAAAATGAAGCGTTTCTCGAAAGCGGGGAGATTTTAAACCTGGAGATCGCGAAAGTTCATGAGGAGGATAGAGAAGGAAAAATAGCATCCTTTAAGTTTTTGGGAGGCCATAAGGCGCAGGTTTTAAGATATGAAAGAAACCAAAAAGGTGAGCTTGAACCGGTTCCGGTAGGAGTGATTGATTTCACAAAGGCGTATGGGGAGTTCGAGGCTTCTCTGGCCACTGTGCCGGTTTTTGTCCAGCCTGGACCGGAAATATTGTCAAAGTTGGCGGCTTCTCCGGAGTCCGCGGCGCTTAAGGATCGCAGTGATGGAAATTTTGCGTCCACTCAGTTTAAGAAAGCCCAGGCCGAGATGTCCGTGGAAGAGATTCTAAAATTAGACCCCGCGAACCTTATCCTGTATCGCGATTTGTCGCTTGATCCAGAGATTCAACGAGCCGTTATCGATCGGCAGCATTCCTCCCAAGCGAGAATTCAGCGCAGTCTCGAGGCCTGGGCCTTCCTATATGAAGATCAAAAAGTCAAAGACCGCATTCTAAGCCTGGTTCGAATGGAGTACAGGGATTACGAAAACGCGGGAAACGTGCTCGAAGTTTTTGAACCGGCCGTTAAAATCGAAAACGATGTTCCGCGCAAAGAAATAATCCTGGGCAGTCCCCATAGACACATTATCCAGGAGCGCCACGGCTTTTTGGGGCTTGAGGACATTCGTCCTAACGCGGCCGGAGAATCCGGAGAATATGGCTTCCCGCCGATTCATGCCGCAAACATCGCGGGGCTCATGATCGTTTTGGGTATGGACAAGAATTTGACGCTCCGGCTTTTGGAGCGGCTTATCCACAAAACGCTTTCGCAAGGCATTGTGGCCAAGTTCAAGGACGTTAAAAAAGCCGATGATCCCGATTATTTCAACAATATCGTCGAAGCGCTCGAAAGACTTCGTTACGATTTCTTCCTCAAAGCCAGCCAAATAGCCCAGGAGGCGTTGGGCGGGTCCGCTTAAGGATTGGATCAAATCAAAAAATCCAAACATTCCTTTCCAACCTAATCGTGGCTCAATAAAATACCCGATGGTAAAAAGGCGCTCAACGAAACTCTCTACCATCTTTGTATTCAAGACGCAGGACATGATGGATTCTGGTTGGATCTTGAAATGCGCGCTTCGGCTGCGCTGAAAGATTTGGAAAACGAGCGAGATACCAAAAAGCCAAAGAGTTGGCATGGTGTTCTGTCCCGGTATCAAGCTGCTTCATACTTATGATTTTGGACATCGTCTCACCCACACGGAAATTACGGTGACCCCGTGCGATTATAATAGTTAACATGTTAATAGGTGCCTATTTTATGTTAATTACAAGGCTAATTTAAATGCTGGATAGACCTATCGATCCGCCATGAAGAGCTGAATAGCTTCAATTTGTGCAAATTTTTATTGCGATTTGTGCATAAATAAATCGTGATTTGTGCATGATTTTATGGGACGCTTTTTTCCATGAAATATATTCCTCGATGGTTTGAAACAAGACTCAAAGAATCTTTTCAGTCGCATCCGGTGATCGTGCTTACCGGCCCGCGGCAGGTGGGAAAAAGCACGCTTCTCGAACACGCGGATTTTTTGAAGGACTGGCGTTTGATCACATTGGATGATCGTGATGCGTTGGAACAAGCCAAAGAAGACCCCAAAGGACTCTTATTAGAAGACAAACCCACCATCATCGATGAAGTCCAAAGATGCCCCGAACTTCTTATCACAGTCAAATATCTGGTGGATAAGTCCGAACGAAAAAGAAACTTTATCCTTTCCGGTTCCGGAAACATATCCTTGCGAAAAACTCCGCGAGAGACGCTGGCGGGCCGTGCGAAGTATCTGCATTTGGCAGGTTTTGGATTAAGAGAAGTCCAAGGCCTGCCCGAGGGGGGTATTCTGGATGATTTGTGGCTGGAAAAAGCGCCGAGCGATATAATGATCAAGCAAAATAAGAACATTGCCGAAGCCGTATGGAGAGGATCGCTTCCAGGCGTTGTGCTCGCCCCCACTGACAAAATTGCTCTTGAGCGCCTAGGCGGCTACGTCGATACCTACATTCAAAAAGATATTCAGGATTTGGTGAAAATCAGGCATCCTCAAAACTTTAGGCGTCTTATGCAGGAGCTCGCCAAAGCTACCGGCTGGGAATCCGTGCAAGAGGAGTTGTCCAAAGTTTGCAGGGAGACCAGAACCAATGTCAGCCGGTACATGAGCCTGCTTAAAGAAACCAATCTTTTATATGACATCAAAGGGTATGTCGCCAAAAGCGAGAATGCCTACAAGCAGTCGAAATATTTCTGGTTTGACTCAGGCTCTGCGTGCTTCTTGGCGGGGATCAGACAGGCATCGGAGCTTAAAAAGTCAGGGGTCAAAGGACGCTATTTCGAGAATTTCATCTTGCAGCAGATTCTCTCCTGGGCTTCCCTGCAACTTGTCACACCCGAAATCTATTATTGGAAACGCAAGGCCGGTGATTTTGAAGTAGATTTTGTCATTGGACGGCCCTATAAGAGTATAATGACTCACGTTGTCTAGGCCGTTTTTGACAGTGATTTAAGATGGAACTTTTCAGGCCGTCAGGTTTTGGCCCACCTCCAGCCCTGAATAAACCACCCACGGGGTTTTGTAGCCCAGCGACTGGTGATCCCGCTCGGTCGCTTAAGGATCGCTGAATCAGTTGGTGTTTTCGCTTCGTTCATGCTATATTATTTCATCTAAAATTGAGCACATTTTCTTTCATTGACAAGGTGTTGGAAGTGAAAAAGGGTCAAAGCATTACGGCTTTTTTCACGTTAAAGGGAAACGAAGAGTTCCTGCTGGATCACTTCGACGGTTTTCCGGTAATGCCCGGGGTGCTTCTTCTTGAGTCGGCTAAACAAGCGGCCGGTAAGCTGTTAGAAGAAACCGAAGGGAACAAAAACTATTACCGTTTATCCAAAGTGCCGGTGGTTAAATTCGGCCAATTCGTGAAACCTGGCAGCCGTCTTAAGATTCAAGTGCTGAAAATCGGGGAAGCGTCCGGTCACGTGGATTTTGAAAGTCGAATCCATCTCATGCAGGAAGAGCAGGAAGGGCCAAGGGCTCTTCAAGCTTCGTTTTCGTTGGAGAAACTATAAATGAACCAAGCAAAAGAAGAAGTTGTTAAGAACGTCAAAGCGATTATTTCGCAAGCTTTGAAAGTGGATGAGTCTAAAATCCAAATGAACTCGTCTCTCATAAAAGATTTGGGCGCGGAGTCCATTGACTTTCTGGACATTGTTTTCCGTCTTGAAAAGACATTCAAAATAAAAATTCCCAAAGGCGAGCTTTTCCCGGAGAAGATCCTCACCGACGCGCGTTTTGTCAAAAACGGGCAGGTAACGGCTACAGGCATTGATGAACTGAAACAAAAGATGTCCAATATGAATTGGGATGAATTTGCAAAGAATCCGCTTGTAGCCAACCTGGGCAACCTTTTTACGGTTGGGATGATTGTCGATTATCTGTCGGGCAAACTTCAAACCGCCGCAAAATAAAGGGCTTTTTCGCCCTCATCCAGAAACATCAAAACCATGCATGATTCAATCGGAGTGGACATCATTGAGCTCAAAAAAGCGGAACGTTTTTACAAGACGCACCGCGAGAAGCTCGGTGAGTTTTTAAGTTTAAAAGAAAAAAAATTCGTTGAAAGAGGCAAAACGCCCCACGAGGCCTTAGCCATGGTGCTTTCCGCCAAGGAGGCCGTATTTAAGGCGTTGGACCGCCCGTGGATGGGACCGGAAGGATTCCGGAAAATTAAAGTTCAGCCCGTTCATTCTAAAATGTTTTCTTTTCAGTTTTCAAAGAAAACGCAGATGGAAATTTATTTCACCAAAAACAGCAAGCGCGTCGTCGCTTTCTGCGTTCCGGCTCATTTAGCCCACTGAGGTTTCATTAATTCATAAGCTATGCGCTGGGACCTGATCGATAAATTCGAATTCCTCAAGAAAGGCGAGTCCTCACGCGCCGTCAAAGTTTTCACCGGAAAAGAAGATTTTTTTGCCGAGCATTTTCCGGGTCAGCCCGTTGTTCCTGAGCCGCTCTTGATTGAAACCATGGCTCAAACCGGGGGAGTTTTGTACGGACTGGGTCTGGCATTCAAAAAAGAGGTGATTTTAGCTAAAATAGAGAATGCCGTTTTCTTTTCGGTCGTTTGTCCGCCCTGCCGCTTCGTGATCGAGGCGTTTATTCAGAACGAAAGAGAAGAAGGCGCGTGGATTCAAGGGGTTGTTTCGGAAAGCGGAAAGAAGATCGCGGCCGCTGACATTTTATTGGTTTCCATTGATGCTTTGGGAGAAAAGGCGCCCGGGAAAATTGTGTTTAACCAGCGTTTTCTGAATCATTATGACATTTTGAACGTGGCTAAAAAAAGTGAAGGAATAAACGTTTGAGCCGGAGAGTCGTGATTACGGGTCTGGGCGCTGTCACAGCGCTTGGAGAAGGCGTGGACGCGTTATGGCGCGCGGCTTTGGATGCCAGATCCGGCATTCGTTTTTTGGATTATGTTTCTGAATCCGGCTCCTGGAAAGTTCTCGCCGCGGTTGTTCCTGATTTTTCCCCTGAAAAATATGTCACGCAGCGTAAATCGCTCAAAGTAATGGCCAGGGATATTCAGTTGGCCATGGCTGGAGCGAGCCTTGCATTTCAGGATTCCGGCATGGATCAGGCGTCTTTTGATCCGGAGCGTTTCGGGCTTATCGTGGGTTCGGGTGTGCTCAATCATGAGCTGGATGAATTGGCTCCCAGCATTCAAAGCTCTTTGGATGAGCAGGGCAGGCTGGATATGAATAAATTTGGCGACAGCGGCTTGTCTTCGCTTTTTCCTTTGTGGCTTTTGAAATATTTGCCGAATATGTCCGCTTGCCACATTTCGATTCTTTTTAATTTGCAGGGCGTGAACAATACGATTACAACGGGGCCTTCGGCCGGGCTTCAGGCGGTAGGAGAGGCTTTCCGGATTATCCAGCGCGGTGACGCGGATGCGATGTTGTGCGGAGGCTCCGAATCCAAAGTAAATCCCGTGGGAATTTCACAGTACAAACTTTATGGCGCTTTGCTGGATTCTTCTTCTCAGGACGCGAAAAAAGATTATTGTCCGTTGGATGAAAACGCAAAAGGCTTTGTGGTTGGCGAAGGCAGCGGATTTTTGGTTCTGGAAGAACTTGAGCACGCCAAAAAACGCGGCGCGAAAATTTACGCTGAAATAGCGGGATACGGCGCTTCCTCGCCAAAAGGCAGGAAAGTAGCTATGGAAGCGGCGATTAAAGACGCGGGTATTTCTGTTTCGGATCTTGCGTATCTGCAGGCCGCGGGAATCGGGTTAAAAGAAGAAGACACGCTCGAGAAAGAAGCGATCCAAGAGCTTTTTAACGGAGCCGGAAAAAATCTTTCAGTGAGCGCTTCCAAAGCTTTGACCGGATTCACCGGTTTTTCGTCAGGGGCTCTTGATTTGATTCTTTCGACCGTGGCTTTAAAAAATCAAACCATCCCTCCCGTGCTTAATTTTTCAAAAATGGGAAAAAGCTGTGACTTTCAAATCGTCAAAGATAAACCTTTGCAGAAAAAAATATCATATGCCATGACCAATGTCTCCGGTTTCGGCGGTCAGGCTGCGTCCATCGTGACAAAAAATTATGGAGAAAAAGCGTGAGCGCCAAAAGACGTGTCGTGATCACGGGAATGGGCGCCGTCACTCCTTTGGGAAATGATGTTTCCAGCACGTGGAAGGGTTTGCGGGAGGGGAAGTCGGGTGTCGGCCGCATCACGATTTTTAACGCGGGGAGCTTCCCGACCAAAATTGCGAGCGAAGTCAAAAATCCGTCTTTTTCGAAATGGGAAAGTAAATCGGAAGAATTTTCCCATATTTGCCGGAACAGCTTGTTTGCGCTTGAGGCCGCGGAAGAGGCGGTCAGGGATTCCGGTTTTGACGGACGCGTTCAACCCGAAAGAGTGGGCGTTTATTTCGGCGCGGGGGACGGCGGATTTAATTTTTCTCAATACGCTCTCGTGGTTTCGGAAGCCGTTCAAGAAGATCAAACCGTGGACGCGAAAAAATATTTCACGAACAGCCTTCAAAAATTAAGCCCCAAAGAAATTCTTGAGCAAGAACCTTTTCAAGTGGTCAATCATTTGTCCGGCGTTTTCAATGCCATGGGACCTGTTTCCAATTGTTTGACCGCCTGCGCCGCATCCAGCCAGGCCATCGGCGAAGCCGCGGAAATCATCCGGCACGGCGACGCGGACGTGATGATTTCGGGCGGTTCTCATTCCATGATTCATCCTTTGGGTTTGGCCGGTTTTAATTTATTGACCGCGCTTTCCACCCGCAATGACCAGCCGCAAAAAGCTTCCAGGCCTTTTGATAAAAATAGAGACGGTTTTGTTCTTTCGGAAGGCGCGGGAGTCGTGATTTTGGAAGAAATGGAGCATGCCAAAAAGCGGGGCGCCAAAATTTATGCGGAGTTGGCGGGTTATGGAGCCAGCGCGGACGCGTTTCGTTTGACGGACCCTCATTCGGCCGGTCGCGGCGCGATTCAGGCCATGAAATTGGCGCTGAAGCACGCTCAACTGAACCCTTCTGATGTGGATTACATCAACGCTCACGGCACTTCCACGCAGCTGAATGACGCGGTTGAAACGCATTCCGTGAAGGAAGTTTTCGGGGGTCATGCCAAACAAACTCCGATGAGCTCCATTAAATCCATGCTGGGACATATGATCGCTGCCGCCGGTGTGGTGGAAATCATAGCGAGCATTCTCACGATCCGTGAGGGGATTATTCCCGCGACTATTAATTATGAAACGCCGGATGAGGCATGTGATTTGGATTATGTGCCGAATACGGCACGCAGGGCGGAGGTAAAGACGGTTTTGAGTAACTCATTTGGGTTTGGCGGACAAAATATCGCGTTAATCGTGAAGAAAATTTGAGAGGACAATGAAAACCATACACTTTTTTCTGGATTTTGACGGAACGATCGCGGCGTCCGACGTCGTGGACCTGGTGCTCGAAAAATACGCTGACAAAAAATGGAAAGAAATCGAAAAAGAATGGTCCGCCGGAAAAATCGGCTCCCGCGAATGCCTTTCCAGACAAATTTCCCTGATTAAAGCCAATCCGGACGATTTGAAAAATATCGCCTACGGCGTTTCACTGGACCCTTATTTTCTTTATTTTTTGAAAAAGGCGGAAGAGCTCGGTGTGTTGGTCACGATTGTCAGCGACGGGTTTGATATTTTAATTGAACAGGTATTGAAAAAGAATTTTGAAAAACACTCGACGCTTTTAAAGGCGCTTCCTATTTTTTCAAACAAGCTGGTGAGGGACGGCGAGGGTTTTAAGGCTGTTTTCGCCACCGAGCCTGTTTGCGAACATGGCTGTGCGAATTGCAAAGCCAAGGTGATCAAGAAATCCACGTCTTTTGATGACCATGTTTTTTTTGTGGGAGACGGATTGTCCGACCGTTATGCCGCCGAGACGGTTCATTTAACTTTTGCCAAAGGAAAACTTTTGGATTATTGCAAAAGCAAGAATCTGGACGCGATCGCTTATCAGGATTTTAAAAAAATCACCGAGTGGCTGAGTGACAATTATCCTTTGCTCAGAAAAACAAACATCACCCGCACGCCTGAATCAAAGAATTAAAAGAGGGAAAATGGAAAAAAAGTTAACCGAATCTGAATTGCTCGAAAAAGAAAAAAAATATTGTTCGCATGGGGACACGGTTCATTATTTGGAACCTCCCAAATTTTTTGAACGGTGCGAAGGCAGTTACCTTTATGACCGTGAAAATACGGCGTTTTTGGATTTGCAGATGTGGTATTCCGCCGCCAGTTTTGGTTATAAAAACGAACGTCTCGGCAATGCGCTCAAAAAACAAGTCGATAAACTACCCCAGCTTGCCTGCCAATACCTTCATCCGGAAAAAGTGGAGCTGGCGGAAAAAATCGCCAAATCCATGGAGCGGCTTTTCGGTGAAAGCGGCCGCGTGCACTTCAACGTGGGTGGCGCTCAGGCTGTGGAAGACGCGCTGAAATTGGTGCGCAATGCCACCAAGAGAAATTTAATGTTTGCCTTTATGGGAGGCTACCATGGCCGCACGCTTGGCGCTTCGGCCATCACATCCAGTTATCGCTACCGTCGCCGCTACGGGCATTTCTCAGACCGCGCGCAGTTTGTTCCTTATCCTTATTGCTACCGCTGCCCTTATGATAAAAAATATCCGGATTGCGGCATGTATTGCGTGAAACAATTCGAGAAGCTTTTTGAAACCGAGTACAACGGTGTTTTGGACAATAAAACAGGCGAGGCCGAGTACGGCGCTTTTTTTGTGGAGTCCATTCAGGGGACTGGCGGATACGTGATTCCTCCCAAAGAATATTTTCCCATGCTTAAAAAAATACTCGATAAGCACAAAATTCTTCTCGTGGACGATGAAATCCAAATGGGTTTTCATCGCGCGGGTAAACTTTGGGGCATGGCGAATTTCAACGTGATTCCGGATGTGGTGGTGTTTGGAAAGGCTCTTACCAACGGGCTTAATCCGCTTTCCGGCATTTGGGCCAAGGAAGAGCTGATTTCACCAAAAGTATTTCCGGCGGGTTCCACGCATTCCACTTTTTCTTCGAATACGCTTGGCACGGCCATCGGTCTTGAATTGATGAAAATGCTGGAAGAGCAGGATTATGAGAAAAAAATCATGGAAAAAGGAAAATCGTTTCTGGGCCGCCTCAAATCGCTGCAAAAGAAATACCCCCGCGTGATTGGCGACGTGGACGGTCTGGGTTTGGCGCTTCGCATGGAGATTGTCCAAAAAGACGGGTACGCGCCGGACCGCGAGCTTGCCGACAAAATTTTCGCGGAAGGCATGAAGGGCGACCTGCGCGGGAAAGACGGCAAGAAGATCGGGTTGGTGCTCGACGTGGGCGGTTATTATAAGAATGTTTTCACGATAGCGCCTTGTTTTGATATCACTGAATCCGAAATGGATTTAGCGGAAGATTTATTTGACCAGTTGATTCGTCGTTGCGCAAAAGACAGGATTTAGGCCTGAGGCAAATTACGCTTTTTGTCCTCAAGCCGCGTGTATTTTTCTCTAAGTCTGGGGAGCCTCGGCAATTTTCCGACAACTCGCGCTAGGCCGCGCTCAGACAGTCGTAAAATTGCCGCTTCCCGGGCGACTTAGAGAAAAACACACAAGCGGCGGCATGAGGACAAAAAGCGTAATTTGCCTCACCTTAAAAAAAGCAAAATTTTATGAACATTATTTCTCTCATTGATAAGTTTCCTTTTGGGAATAGCGCGCAGAAGGGGTTTTTTCTTTATACAAAACTCCCCCCGGCCTTTTTTCAGAAAATGGAAGAGGAGAATTTCAGGCAAACGGTGCGCTATGTTGCCAAATACTCCGCTTTTTATAAAAGAAAATTCAAAGAATCCGGCATTGATGCTTCGCGCGTCCGGCATTTGGAAGACCTGAAGGATTTTTTTACTACCCCGGAAGATATTCGCCAATACGGGGAAGAATTCATCTGCGCCCGGCCGGACACGGCTTTTGAAACCACAGGAACCACTTCCAAAAAAACCAAACGCGTTTATTTCTCTAGAAATGAAATTCGGGATGCGGGTTGGGCGGGAGCTGTCGGTTTGTGGGGGATTGGCGTGCGCCCCAAAGACCGTGTCGCGAGCGCATTTGATTATTCTTTTTGGGTGTCAGGACCGGTGCTCCAGGCCTCATGCCAGGTATTGGGATGTTTTCATATTGAAGCCTCCCGTATGGCGCCGGAAGAGTTTTATGACCGTGTCGCGGATTACAAGATTAACGTTCTTGTGGGAGACCCTTCATGGCTTTTGAAACTCAGTGAAATCGCTGAAAAAAGAGGCGCTTGGCCCATGAAACTTATGATTGGCGGCGGGGAGAATTTGACCGAAGAAGCGCGGCGCTACATGGAAAAGGTTTGGCGGGCTAAGTTTATTTTAAGCTATGGGCAAACCGAAGCTTTTGGTGCGATTGGCATGGAATCTCTGGCCGGAGACGGTTTTCACCTCAACGAATTCCATAATTTTTTCGAAATTATCAATCAAGACAAAGACGGTTATGGAGAGCTTGTGTACACGACGCTCAACAGACGCGTGATGCCGCTTGTGCGTTACCGCTCAGGGGACATTACCCGGTTTTTAGAGGGCCATTCCTCCTCCGGGCTGCCTGGCAAGCGGATTTCAAAGCTCAAAGGCCGTTTGGATGAATGGATACCGACCGCGGCCGGCAATCTTGCGCCCTGGATGTTTGAAGAGTTGTTTAGACAGGTTGACGGAATAGCTGAAGATTGGCAGATTTTTATCGACAAAGACGGGCTGAAGGACATTTTAGAGTTTCGAATGGAAGTTTCAAACGGTGAAGACCCTACTGCCATTAAAAATCAGTTCTTGAAGGCCTTTAAAAGCGGATTGCCGGATGTGTGGAAGCTTTGTGAGATGGATTTGTGCAAGATGGACACTAAAATTTTCCCCAAAGGCACCCTTCGGGAAGGCCGGAAAATGAAACGGATACTTGATAACCGGAAATTTGTTTAAAATTTGTTTAAAATCAATTCTGTTGCCAGTCAACCCTTTTTCCTGTAAAATAAATATAACCTGTTATATTAAAAAGAGTTACAAATAATTATATGAGTCAACCTCAAGATATTTTTGAAAAACAAACAGAGAGCGTTGTGTCTTCCGCGACCTTAAACGAGGCGGCTGGCATTACGATTGCGGCTCCAAAGCATTCTACTGGAAAAATCGCTCCCAAG
>JAHFFM010000217.1 GCA_023247935.1 Candidatus Omnitrophota bacterium
GGCGGGGCTTATTTCGCTGGATAAACTTCTGAAGCTGGTGAAGAAAATTCCGCCGCAAACGCATCTGGTTTTGACCGGCCGCAACGCGCATCCAAAACTGATCAAAGAAGCGGACCTTGTCACGGAGATGAAAGAAATAAAGCACCCGTTCCAAAAAGGAATTCCAGCTATGAAGGGGATTGATTACTGAATGGATAAAAACGTCATTCTGGCTTTGGATTTGGGGACAACGGGAAACCGCGCGCTGGTTTTTGACCAAAAACAAAACATTCTGTCGTCCGAATACGAAGAATTTCCTCAGATTTTTCCCAAACCCGGATGGGTCGAGCATGACGCCGAGAAAATTTGGCAAACCACACGCCACCTTCTTTCAAAAACGGCTCGAAAAATAAACCCTCGGAGAATCGAGGCTGTCGGTCTGACGAATCAGCGGGAAACCGTGGTTTTGTGGGATAAAAAAACAGGCAATCCGGTTTATCACGCAATCGTGTGGCAATGCCGCCGCACCGCGCCTTTTTGTGAATCCTTAAAGAAAAAAGGATTCGAGAAAAAAATTCACCAAAAAACAGGCCTTTTTTTGGACGCTTATTTCAGCGCTTCTAAAATCCGCTGGCTATTGAACCATGTGCCTCAAGCCCGCCGCCGCGCTGAAAGAGGCGAACTTCTTGTAGGCACCATTGACTCCTGGATCATTTGGAAGCTCAGTGGCGGTGGGGCGCATGTCACGGACACTTCCAACGCCTCTCGCACCCTGCTTTTTAATTTGAATACGCTTTCATGGGATCCGGAATTATGCCGGATATTTGATATTCCCATGAAAATTTTACCCGAGGTGATTCCTTCTTCTTTAAAGCCGTCTTTGTATACGGATAAAACAATACTCGGCCGCGAAATTCCCATTACCGGAATCGCGGGCGACCAGCAGGCGGCGTCGTTCGCTCAGGGTTGCTCGCAGCCGGGAGTTATCAAAAATACTTACGGCACCGGCCTTTTTATGCTGGAAAATACCGGAAAGCACCCGAAATTTTCCAAAAATCTTTTAACCACGGTTGCCTGGTCATTGGGAAATTTAAAAAATACGGATTATGCCGTGGAAGGCAGTGTGTTTATCGGAGGTGCTGCGATTCAATGGCTGCGCGACGGTTTGAAGATTATTTCCAAGGCTTCGGAAAGCACGAAATTGGCCCAACAAATTTCTTCTAACGAAGGCGTTTATTTTGTGCCGGCGCTTGTCGGGCTGGGAGCGCCTTATTGGGACCCGAACGCGCGCGGGATGTTTATCGGCATTACCCGTGGAACAACGCGGTCTCACTTTGCCCGTGCGGCGCTTGAGTCCATGGCGTACCAAACCCGCGACATCCTGGAAGTCATGAAAAAAGATACCCGGCAAAATTTTAAAATGCTGAGAGTGGACGGAGGGGCCAGCGCCAACGATTTTCTCATGCAATTCCAGGCGGACATTCTCGGGATTCCTGTGGAAAGGCCGGGGATTTTGGAAACAACGGCGCTGGGGGCCGCAGGTTTGGCGGGCGTGGCCACTGGGTTTTGGAAAAATAACCGTGAATTTGACGGTTTAAGGCGCGTTCAGAAGGTATTTAAACCGAAGCATTCAAAAGACGGTGATGATTTGTACAGTCGATGGCGGGAAGCCGTCGCACGTTCCCGGGATTGGGCTTTGCGTTGACCCCGTGGGTGCAGCTATTTTTCCATGTCTTTTACAAGTGTTCGCAGCGTAGGTAAGGTAATGCCGTTATGAAACGAATAATCGCCTTGTTTTCAACGCTTGCCATTTTTTTTTGGATTCTGCCTTTGGGTGCTTTTATCAAACCTTCACAGGAGAAAACCGCTTGCGGGGGTAACCGCGCCTTTCATATGTGCACCATGGGGATGTCGAGCGCCAAAAAAGTCCCTGCTCCGGAAAGAGTTACTTTTACGAGCGCCTCAGGCGCGGAAAAGGACCATCAGTCCGCTGGCGGTTCCGGTGGAAATGATTTCTTGGTTATTTCAGCGTTCGCTATGAAACCGGATAGGTGCTCAAAGCTTTTAGATTTTAATTTCTGTCTTCCAATCCAATCTTTTGTATTCCTGCCGGATCCCGTACCCAAACCTTAATTTTTTTATTAAGCGTTTGAAATAGGCCCAAAGAAAAGAATCGCTGTCTTTTCTCTTTGAGGCTTCTCAATTTTTTTTAACGGGAGATTCGATATGTTTAAAAAAGTTATTTTTATTTTTTGTTTTCTTGTTTTATGTTTTGGCGTTGGAGGCGATCGGGTTCTTGCCTGTGACTCCTGTTTTTGTTCCGTCATAGGCAGGCGTGACATACCGGCCGGTGATTCCAAAGAGCATAAGCGGGCTGCTTTTGGTTTTCTCTTTGAGCAACAGAATTGGGATGAATTGCCTGTTCAGGAGGCTCATGAGCTTCATGAAAACGGCCATCATGTGCATAACAAAACCCATGAGGAGTACTCTCATTTTCAGGCCAGCGCGAACCCTCATAAGCGGGTTTCCATTCTCGCAGACATTCCTTATGTCGTGCGCACATCAATTGAGGTCGAAGAGCATCCGCGGTTGGGCCAAAAGCAGACGTCGGAGGGCTGGGGGGATTTGACCCTTGTCGGGATTTGGCGTTTTATTGAAAACGCAAACGGGTATTTGGGTGTCACGGGCGGCGTGAAATTTCCAACGGGTGAAACCGGCAACACCAAACCCGGCCGGGACATTGTTGCGGCTCATGCGGAGGAAGAGGGTGAAGAGCTTGAGCCGGATTGGGAAAAGTATGAGATTGAGCTTCAGCCCGGAAGCGGCTCGTATGATTTTCCTGTCGGAGGGCTTTTCCGTTACGTTTCCGGATTTTGGACTTTTAGGGGGAACGCTGTTTATACCATCAAACGGAAAGGCGCGCGCCAGTTCGAGTTTGGAAATGCATTCACGACATCGTTTGCGGCGGATTATTTGTTGAACCCTGAAAGCCGGTTGGCCAGGACAAGTCTGGGTGTCGATGTGAATTTTCAGCATGAAGACAAACAAAAGGATCATAACGCGACCGTTCAAGATAGTGGCGGGGATATATTATTTGTCGGCCCCTCCCTGATCATTGACCTCAATGACAATAGCCAGATTTACGGCAATCTTCTTTTTCCCATTTATCAGGATATGGGAGGTGTTCACCAGGAATTGGATTACACCTGGACAGCTGGCGCCAAAATTGCCTGGTAATCAACAGGCAAATTTTTCTTAACTATAATAAAGGGACACATCACTTAATTCATAAAACGCATGAATTAAGTGATGTGTCCCTTTATTTCTAAATCTCCCACCGGTTCATTTGGATTCCTTGGAAGAAACTCATGTTGCAGAGGGGGC
>JAHFFM010000218.1 GCA_023247935.1 Candidatus Omnitrophota bacterium
AGATAGAATCGTAAAAATGAATATTTTTACCGGAAATTTGGTCATAACATCCCCCATCTTTTTTAAACTTAGTTATTTATTTTAATAATTATCAATTATTAATACAAGTAATTATTTTACATTCTAATTAATCAATAATAACCATCAAACTCAGGCGGAAGGACTTCCAGGGGTCAATTGGAACACGGACTTGGCGAGTTCAGATATATCAAAAGGCTTCTTAAAACAATGATTCAGGGGATTTTGAAGAGCGGCGGTCAGCTTATCCTCCACCGCATAACCGGTAATGAAAATGACTTTTTGGCCGGGGTTTTGTTTGCGGTAAGTCTCGACCAAATCAATGCCATCCATGGAGCCGGGCATACGAATATCGGTGATAATCACGTCAAACGCGCTGTCATGAAGCAGGGCTAGCGCCTGGTCGGCATTTTCCGCGAGGGCTGTGTCGCAGCCAAGATGGGTGAATTCATACTTTAATAGACTTCGAATTCCAGGCTCATCATCCACAACCAGGATTTTGGCTTTTTCAGGCATACAGATCTCTTTTTTTATTTTCGGGAAATGACTCGTTCGGCGGCCCGGACGATTTGTTTGGCAGTCAGGCCATATTTTTCGAAAAGTTCTTCCGGTTTTCCAGATTCGGCATAGGTGTCGTTGATCCCGACAAATTCAATCGGAACGGGCGAGCTTTGTGAAACGGATTGAGCAACGACGCTGCCGAGTCCGCCCCAAATCAAATGCTCTTCGGCCACGACAAACGCGCCTGTCTTTTTAGCCTCAGACGATAAGAGTTCGTGATCCAGGGGTTTTAAGGTATGTATATCCACGACCGACGCGTTTATATTTTTGGATTTTAGAATTTCGGCGGCTTCAAGCGCTTCGAAAACCAAAAGACCCGTGGCGATCAAGGTCACGTCTTTACCGTCACAAAGCTTAATGCCTTTGCCGATTTTAAATTCGGTTTTTTCATTATAGATAATCGGAGCTTTGGAGCGGCTCGTTCTCACATACACAGGTCCTTTATGTGATGCCGCCTGCTTGATAAGAGATTTCGCAGAAAATTCATCAGAAGGCACCATAACGGTAAAATTCGGCAAAGTGCCAGCCAAAGCAAAATCTTCCACAGATTGCTGGGACGCGCCGTCTTCACCGACGCTGATCCCGCCATGAGAAGTCACAACTTTTACGTTCAGGTTGGGAAAAGCTACTCCTACGCGGAGCTGCTCATAGCCTTTGCACATCAAAAAACAGGCAAATGAGCTGATAAATGGAATTTTTCCGCAGGAGGCAAGTCCCGTGGCGATTCCAACGAGGTTCATCTCTTGAATGCCTATATCGATGAAACGGTCAGGGTAGGCTTTTCCGAACATTTCGGTGCGCGTGGATTTGGAGAGGTCCGCGTCCATGACAATGATATCCAGATTTTCTTTTCCCAGCTCAACCAGCGCTTTTCCGTACGCGTCCCGGGTCGCCGCTCCCAACTTTCTCTCAAGCGTCACTGAATCATCCCCAAAATTTTCTGAATTTCCGCGTCATTCTCGCCTAATTCTTTGAGCGCGCGGGCCGTTTCATCTTTCGTGTTGGCTACGCCGTGAAAATGATTGTTATTCTCCATAAAGGAAACGCCTTTTCCTTTAATCGTATGGGCAATGATAATGCGCGGCTTGGAAGACGCATGAAGCGTCCAATCAATGGCCTCGTACAATTCCTTGAGATCATGGCCGTTGATTTCTTTGGTTTCAAAACCAAACGCCTGCCACTTGGCGGCCACAGGCTCCATATCCAGAATTTCCTTGGTCGTGCCGGACAGCTGGTATTTGTTGTAATCTAAAATCGTGATTAAATTGGCTAGTTTGTGAAAAGATGCAAAAGCGGCCGCTTCCCAGATTTGACCTTCATTCAATTCCCCATCGCTGATGATAACGTAAGTTTTGAAATCTTTTTTATCGAGCCTGGCGGCAAGCGCACAGCCGACTCCAATCGAAAGTCCCTGGCCCAGAGAGCCCGTGGAGGCTTCAATGCCAGCAAGACGCCGTACATCCGGATGACCTTGCAGCGGACTCTCCATCTGCCTCAACGTCAAAAGCATCTTGGGATCAAAATAACCGGCGCGCGCCAACGCGGAATAAAGCGCGGGGCAGCCGTGGCCTTTGGAAAAAATCAACCGGTCACGGTTATCCCATTTGGGATTTTTGGGGTCGTGTTTTAAAAAATGAAAATAGAGCAGCGTCAGAATGTCGGTGCAGGAAAGTGAGCCGCCCGGGTGGCCGGAACCGGCAACGCCCAGCATTTTTATAATGTCCCGCCGGATAACCAGCGCCGTCTGAGAGAGAGCGTTTAAATCCACTTTATTATCAGAAGATGTTTTCGAAATTTGTGTCGGGTTCATAAAACGTGTCCGTCAGTCTACATGACGGAGAAAGAACCGTCAATGATTTTGCCCGTTATTCCAAGCTTACATTCTTTCCGCGACGCCGGTCCTGAAACGCAGAAAATTTTCCAAAGAATCGCACATTAAATAAGGATTATGCTTCTTCTGCTCCCCCATAGTGGTCGTGGGCGTACTCGCGTAATTGTGGCCCGGGCAAAGAATGGTTTGGTCCTCCATTTTCATCAGCGTTTTCGTCAGGGAATGATAAAGCTGCTTCGGGTCTCCTCCCGGAAGATCAGTCCGGCCGCAGGCATTGATAAAAAGCGTGTCTCCGGAGATCAGATGACCGCGGACATGGAAACATTGAGAGCCGGGCGTGTGGCCGGGCGTGTGTACCATTTCAATTTCTACATTTCCCGCTTTTACTTTTGTGCCCGCGTCTATGGGCTTTAAAACATCTTTGGAAACATCCATGTAATTCAAATCATTTTTGTTCACGTAAACAGGGACGGAGAGGGATTCCAAAAGTTCTTCGATGCCATTGGTGTGGTCAAAATGATAATGGCTGATAAGCGCACCGACAATTTTTAAATCTTCTTCTTTGGCCGTGCGGAGAACCGTATCCACCTGCCAGGCAGGGTCTACGACAAAAACTTCTCTCGTGTCTTTAGAGCCGATGAGATAAACAAAATTTTCCATCGGGCCCAATTCCATTTGTTTGAGATAAAAATCATTCATAAATAAAAAACCCAAACGAAGAGCGCAGCGGCTCCTTAGCTATTCGCTTTGCACTTTTCACTTTTCGCTTATTTCTAATTTGACTAATTCAATCTTTAATTTCTTCGCCACGTCAAATATCCGCTCGTCACGGTAAAACTCCCCGTAACAAATTCTTTTGATTCCCGCGTTGGCGATCATTTTAAAACACGGCCAGCAGGGGCTCGCCGTGGTGTAAATCGTCGCGTTGTCGATGCATACGCCGTT
>JAHFFM010000053.1 GCA_023247935.1 Candidatus Omnitrophota bacterium
TGCTTCGTATTCCCATCTCTGAATTCGGTGTTATTGATCTGACAAAGATAAAACAAATTGCCATCCACTACGGCAGGGAAGTAGTGCAAAGACAGCTTAACACTGACAATCGCAAGAACATCTCCGTTGAAAGCATTGAGTTTCCCGGAGCCGGGGTGAGATTGGCTGACCAGACAATCGAAACCGAATTTGTGGTATCAGCGTCAACCCCAATTATTAAGGACTCTTCCGAAACATTGCGTAGTAACTTGCTCCGTGCAATAGGCAGTAATGTTGTCCGAGGTTTTAAAGGCGATTTACCGCTCATGAGAGACGATTTGTCTCATGTCCAGATTTTTTCGGTTGTAAAAAGCAATCAAGATATTCTAGTCGTGGTGGATAAAGAAACTCAACAGCAGTACACCTTCGATGTTTCAAGCCAAACACTCACAAAGATACGTCAAGAAGAAAAACATGATCTCTCACAGGCGATCGACTTGACCGATCTTACATTTAAGCTTGGCAAAGAAAACGGCATTCCCGTTTTGTCGCCTGCCAAGCCCACTGCCAAAGTTGTCCTTGTAGACAGCTTTCCGGATTTAGCTAATCAAGCTTTTTATCAAAGTCTAATTCTTCATTTCAGCCAAACCCTCACCAAAGGTTCTCAAGTGGTTTTGGTTTCACAGGAAGAGGGGAAGGCTGAAAAAATAGTAGCTCTTGCAAGAACGCTTGGCGTGAAAAATTACGCTCAATTTACTACCATGAAAAAAGAAGATTTATCCAAGATTGAGCTTCCCACAAGCTATCTTTTGGCTGATACCTATTTAAATCAGGCTAAAGCGCTTTATGGTGAAAATCAAAAGTATTTCCGTCTCCAGACTCCCGAGGAGCATGATTTGATCGGTGTTTATGCGCTCACACCCATCGGAGCGCTCATGGATTTTGTTTCGTTGGGGGATTGGGAGCATGCCGCCCAGCTTTACAGCCAGGTCGTCGGTAGAAACGTGAACGCAGACGAACTACAATCCGCTCTTCACGGAGCGCTCCTCATTCCATTTGTTTCCAAACTCATCGGTCGCATGGTTACCCAAGTGTACATGGCCGAAAGAGCCCTCGGCGGAGCGGCATAAGGGCGTAAAGTCTCCCCAGTCTCCCCTCCTTTTTTATTGAATCCGTTTTAGCTTTCAGTTAAGATTAAACCCAAGGACGGCATCTACTGAGTCAAACGTGACCCAAAACGGAAACGATCGTTTCATTTTTCAGCCTCAACAGTCTAAAACCGGTCCCTTATCGAGCGGACTCTCCGCACTCTCTGAAGATTTTCAAAAGACATTAAAAGAAGCCGAGCTTAATTTAAATCGCCAACAGGAAGAGGCGCAAAAGCTTAAGGCCAATCCCGAAACCGCTATTCGTGAACAAGAGGAGGCGATCCGGATCGGTCTGGAAAGAGCCAAAAGTTATTACAGGAAAAAAGAATATCAGCGCTCTTTCATGGAATGGGAAAAAGTTTGCGCGTTTTTGGATGAAAACGACCGGTTTAAGCAAATGATCCGCGAATTAAAGCAAAGTCATGAAGGTCTTGCCAAGGTAAATGGCGAGCTTTTTCAAATAAGAGGAGTTTTAAAAACGCGTTTTCTCCCGGCATCTTCGGACGCGAAGTTTTTAGAACAAGCCAATCAGAACGTTACGCGGCAAGTTAAAAGCGCGTACGCAAATTTAAGCAGCCAGCTGCGTTCCGAACGCGTTCCTAAAACGCTTAGTTTCTGGTGGCCGGTTGCGTTGGCCGCGGGTATTTTGCTGATGGGTTTCTTGGGGCTGTCCGCCTATCAATCGGTTTTGAAAAAGCAAACGCAAACAGGGAAAATGGATTCCGCGGAAAACCAGGCCTTGGACGCCGCTTATCTTCAAGCGCAGCGAAACGCGATGGATAAGCAGGTGGAGGCGCTTAACGTGGATTATGAAATTAAGATGCAGGATCTTTCCAGAAAGCACGCGGAAGCTTCGAAACACGACCGCGAAAGAATTATTCAATTAGAAACAAAGCTTAGGGAAGCAGAATCTCAGAATTATGACCTGGAGAAACAGGTAAAAGCGCTTTTTGAGGACAATTTCAACAAAGACAAAGTTATCGCTTCTTTGGACTGATCACCGGCTTATCTTCGATAAAAGACCATAGCGTCAGTCCGAAGCTTATCCACGCAATTTCCCGGACCCTTCTTAAAATTGCGAACGTCAGGCTGAGTTGTTTAGGAAACCCGAACTGGGAAAAAATCAGGACGATGCCGCCTTCTTGCGCGCCTATGGAGGAGGGGATAAAAAAAGTCACGATGCGCAGTACCTGAATGAGGGCTTCAAAAAGCCATGCTTCCGCGAATCCGATCGGCATGTTTAAAATTTTTGCCATGTAATAAACCTCAAAAACACCCGTGAACCACCCCAGAAAATTAAAAAATATCGAAAACAAAAAACGTTTCGGGTTCGTGGTGTAGAACCGCTTGATTTGGTCATCCAGCTTGAGAAATTTCTTCGCTTTCGCGTAAGAAAAAGTTCCCCACCATTTCCATTTGTTCCCGATCGCGTGAACTTGCCTGAAAATCCCGTAATGCAGCCCTATAATTAAAAGAACGGCCACCGTGCCCAGGACAATTAAAAAAATCAGCACACTGTTCCATAAAAGAGGGGTGAGGGGGAGTGTTTTGAGCGTCATGACGATGCCGCCGATAACAAATAAATTCAATGAAATCCAAAACGTGGTGTGCACGATCAGAATCGACGCGAAGCCTTCGGAAAGAGGGATGTCGTATCGTCGTTTAAGAAGCTCCGCTTTGACGGGCTCGCCGCCAAGAGAAGCGGAAAATGGGATCACTGCGTTTAAGGTTTCACCGACTATACGGATGAAATAAAGATTCCGGAGCGGAATATTGTCCGGTAATTTTTTTGGAAAAGAGTAGCTCCATCCGAGCGTGTCAAAATAGAAAATAAAAGGGTAGAAGAAAAGAAGGGGGAGGAGCTGAAATTTAAGGGAGACGATATGCCCCATGATTGTTTTGAAACCCACCGCTTCCACGGTGGTATAGAGAATATAAATCCCGAGCGCGATTAAAAGCCATTTAACGATTTTCACGATTAGTCTCTTTGCCAGACTTAAAAAGCCATTGGAAGTTCATTATAACGGCCGCGATCCAAAGTATTTGCATGTAAACCCCGCCAAACCATAAAAGCCAAATTGTTTTCCCGGAAAGGGCGAAAAGCATGACAAACCAGGAACTATCGCCTTCTCTCAAGGCGTCAAAAAAAGTCAGAAAGATATTTTGCCGTTTTTCATGTTCCGGATGGGGCGCGTTGAAAACCGCCGGGCCAAAACCGCGGAGTTTTTCAAGAATCACAAGCGTCAGGTGCAGGCCAGCGCCCGACAAACAAAGAAACGTGAAAAGCGTCACCGGTCCCTCGGCTTGGCCGCGAAGCGCCCCTAAAGATATTCCCGCAAAAAGCGCGATATCGGTCATAAAATCCGCCACGATGTCGTACCAGCCACCAAAACGGCTTTTCATATTTTTGGCGCGCGCCACCTCCCCGTCGCAATTGTCCAGTACGATGGCGAATTGGTAAAGCAGCGAACCAAATATAGCCGCGGCGTATTGGCCTTGAGAAAAAAACAGGCCGGCGCACAGGCCAGCGGTGAGGCTGATAGTCGTGATTTGATTCGGGGTGATGGAGGTCTTGAGTAAAAGAAAAGTAAGCGGCTTGGATAAAAGCCGGTTTAAGCGGAATTCAGTCATAAAGCTTTCAAGATTTTATCGAGTGTTACGAGAAATTTCCGGATATCCGGCAAAGGCATGTCGCCAAGATTGGAAACCCGGAATATTTTTCCCGCCAAATGGGACTGGCCGGCATAGATCACGAAGCCGTTTTTTTTGAGAGTTCGGTGTAATTTATCGTAATTCAAATTTTTTGGCATCCAAAGCGAAGTGAGTACCTGGGAGCGGTATTTTTTTTCCACCAGGAATTTCAAATTCATTTTTTCAAAACCTTTTTCCAATAAAAGGCCACGCCGGGCGTAGGTATCAATGCGGTTTTGAAGGCCTTCGGCGGCCAATTCTTTCAATGCTTCCTCGAACGCGTAAAAAAGCTGAACCGCGGGAGTGAAAGGCGTGTCGTTTTTTTCTTCAAGCCGGAGAGTGTTCCATAAATCCAAATAGAGCGTATTTGATTTTTTAAGCGCATTTTTTTCCGCTTCGGTTTTGGAGACAATGACAAAAGATAATCCCGGGTATCCGTGAAGGCATTTTCCGGATGAACCCGCCAGATAATCGATATTTTTCACATCCACTTTTTGTCCGCCGAGGGAACTGACCGCGTCCACCAACAAAGTTTTTTTGTATTTTTTGGCAAGGCGAATGACGTTCTCGAGTGGATTGAGCATGCCGCTGCAAGTTTCGTGATGAACCATGGAAATGGCTCGTATGGAGGGGTCTTCCTGGAGGATTTTTTCTATTTCTATGTCGCCGGGAAATTTTCCTATTTCAACCGAAAGAGTTTTGACAGGTGAGCCGTGAAGTTGAAGAATGGTACGGATTCTGTCGCCATAAACGCCGTTTGAGAGAACCAGCACGGTTTTGTGCTTTTCCGCGTACGAAGAAAGCATGGCTTCCAGAGCCGCCGTGCCTGAGCCTGTAAAAATCGCGGCGGCATGCGTTTTTTCAACGCCAAAAATATGGAGAAGTTTTGAGCGGACGCTTTGAAGAAGCTCCGAAAATTCGCTTTCCCGGTGGCAAATATCGGGTTTAAGCAGCGATTGACGGACGCGACGGGTGACATTTACCGGCCCCGGGTTCATCAGCACCCAGCGCCTTGTCCCACCTTTTTTCATTTTACAAAAATCCAGAAAACCAGGGCGAGGAGGATTCTATATATTCCAAAGGCCGTAAAGCCGTGTTTTTGAACGTACCGGATAAAAAATTTAATACTCAAAAGAGCCACGACAAAAGAAACGGCGGAGCCAAGTCCAAGCATGGACCAGTCAGCGCCCGCGAACGCTTCGCGGTTTTTAAGAAGGTCTAAAACCGTTGCCGCTAAAATAGTGGGTACGGCCAGGAGAAATGAAAATTCGACGATATTTTTTCGCGTAAAACCGAGTGAAAGTCCACCGACAATCGTAGCGCCCGCTCTTGAAACGCCGGGAATCACCGCCAAAGACTGAATCACGCCCACTAGAAAACATTTGGAAGCGGGAATACGGTTTAAATCCTGTGTTTGGTCCGAGGTTTCTTTGTGCCAGCGGTCAAAAGCGATGAGAATGATGCCGCCCACAAAAAGCGAGCCAAGAACCAGCGGTTCGCTGGAGAGAAAAAATTTCTTCACGATTTTATAGAGTACAAAACCAATCACCGCCGTGGGCATAAACGCGATGACCACTCTTTTAAGTGTTTCAAATCTCACCAAAAACGACTGCCAATAAACGAGCAGGACTGCTAAAATGGCTCCCAACTGAATCACGATTTCAAAGCTTTTCATGAATTCAGTTTGCTCGAGGCCTAGAAGCCGGGCGGTGAGGATAAGATGGCCCGTTGAGGAAACCGGCAGGAATTCCGTAAGGCCTTCGACGATACCGAATATAATTGTTTGCCACCAAATCATCCGGACATTATATCATGCCGCGGGGGGTGTTTTGGATGTACAATATATATCTTTATTTGATTGTTGGTTAAAGATTATGGGGTGAGGGTGGGTTGTGAGTAGTGGGTCGAGGATGGGGGTGAGTGAAAATTTTTTTATGATTTTTACCACACCCTCACCCCAGCCTCACTACCCACAACTCACCCCCAACCTCATTCAGAGGAGTTAAGAATGCGGGTGATTGCATTTTTCATGGTGTTCGCCGCTTGCACTGCAGGATGTTCGACGTCCAGAGCAAGCGGAAACCATGTCGAAGTGGCGAAAGATAAAACCGGTTACCATTTGATGGTGAATCAAAAACCTTTTTATATTCAAGGCGTGGGTGTCGGCAAAGCCATTGGAAAAAACGGAGAGAATTATCTGGCCATGGCAAAAGAGCTGGGAGCCAATGCCGTGCGCACCTGGGGTGCGGATCAGGGAACTCAAAGTTATTTAGATGAAGCGCGCAAGCAGGGTTTATGGGTAGACGCCGGTATTTGGATCAATTATGCGGATGGGAAGACGGTTACTTATCTTGACGGGTCAAAATATGGGCAAGAAAAAGAAAATGAAATTTTGGATTATGTGAAACGTTTCAAAGACCATCCCGCGATTTTGTCTTGGAATATAGGAAATGAGTGTATTTTTTTCACCAAAGACCCTGAGGAGCGTGAGGCGCTCTGTAAATTTTTGGACCAGCTGGTGCAAAAAGTGAAAAAACTGGATCCGAATCATCCCGTGATTTACGCGTCCGTGAACAGCCTGGATCTGCCCTATTTAAAAAAATATGTGCCCAGTATTGATATCGTGGGAATGAATATTTACGGAAGCGTGATAGGTTCACAATCCGGATGGGAAGCGCTGGATTTTGGAAAGCCTTATGTGGTGACGGAATTCGGGCCCTTGGGACCCTGGGATTTACCAAAAGATACTTTTGGAAAAATGGTGGAGCAGGACGACAGATCCAAATCGCAGCAATACCGCAATCATTGGTCTTTGATTAAGGAACGCCGGGGCAAAAATATCGGCGGATTTGTGTTTCATATCGGAGAAACGTCCCAGGAATCCATGACCATGTGGAATCTGAATGAAGGGACTAATAAAAAAGAGTCCTTCGTGGTGATGCAAAAATTTTACGGCGCTTCCAATGGGAAAGACCATGCGCCTATCATCGAAGCTTTGAATGGTTTGCCCGAAACCATTCCCGCGGGCAAGCCGGTTGAAATTGAGTTAAAGGCCAAAGATCCGGAAGGTGCTCCTTTAACCTATGAATTTCGCGCCAGCACTTCCACTCAAGACGTGCTGGAGTATTATGTGAATGTGGATGTGCCGATTGAGGTGCAAGGGGAAGGTCCTAAAGCGACTTTGATCGCGCCTTCGAAGGCCGGGATTTACCGCATTTATGGCTTCGCGAGAGACCAAACCGGCCATTCCGCCACTTGCAGCCGCACGGTAAAAGTAGAATAACGAACGCCGTCAATAAAAGATTTTCTTCTGGCGCAAAAAATAGAAAAAATTCTCGAGTCTTAAAGTATGAATCCTAAATTAGAGCTGGTATTTTCCGACGAAAAAGGAAAAATCTATAATTTTCCCGGTTTGCGGCCCGCGGGCATGAAAGCCGGGCGTTTTTTTGAGCTGGACGTGAAGTCCATGTTGAAGCTTCCGGGCTCCAGTGAACTTTTTTTGCTTCCTGGCCGCTGTCCTGTCGGATGGAATGACTCGGATAAGTCAGTGTCGCTTGCCTGTGACCCTTATAACTCGAGCCAAAGCCCGGTTTTTGCCGTAGCCGCGTTTATTCCGCCGGGTTATACGCTGACGCATCATGCCGCATACGAAGAGAGGGAGGCGAAAACTCAGCTGCCGCTTTTTGCCTATGGCGCCTGCGCGTTTTACAAAGGAGATTTTTATGTTTCCGCGGTTCAGGTGGATAAAGGAGACCGCCATGATGAGCGGTTTCTTCACATGGAAGAAGTATACCGCGGGGTAGCGTCCTATAAAAAACTTTTTCCTAAAAATCGCCTAGTCCCTCATTTGGCGAATTGCGCGACCGTGAACGGCTGCGCCAATGCCAAAAACTTTTTTCTCGGACGGATGGAAGCGCCCGTGCCCATTTCTCCGGTTTGTAACGCGCAATGCCAGGGCTGCATTTCTTTGCAGCCGGATGGCCGGGATTTTCCCGCAACGCAGGAGCGCATTCGTTTTGTGCCGACGGCCGAGGAAATCGCGGAGCTTGTCACGTGTCATTTCGAAAGAGAAGAAGACCCTATCGTGAGTTTTGGTCAAGGCTGCGAAGGGGAGCCTACGATTCAAAATGATGTCATTGAAAAAGCGATACGGTTGATTCGTCGAGAGACCTCCAAAGGGCTTATTAACGTAAACACCAATGCCAGCAGACCCGACGCGCTGGCAAAACTCTTTGATGCCGGACTCACGAATGTTCGCGTCAGCACGAACAGCGTTCGTGAGCCGTATTATTCTCTTTATTACCAGCCGAAAGGTTATTCTTTTAAAGAAGTGGCCGCGTCGGTGGATGTGGCGAAAAAACACGGCGGGTTCGTGTCCATGAATTATCTTTCCATGCCGGGGTTCACTGACAGCCAGGACGAATTTGAGGCGTTTTGCGATTTTATAGAGGCGCATCAGGTGGACATGGTGCAATGGCGAAATTTGAATTATGACCCCATCCGGTATTTTCGTGACTTGAAATTGGAAGGCAAGGCTCAGAATTTACTCGGAATGGACCGCGTGATCGTGCAGGTAAAAGAGAGATTTCCGGGGCTTTTGTCCGGTTATTTTAACCCTAAAAAATCACAAATGAAAAATAAAACGCTCACATGAAATTAGCCGCGGTATTTATTCATGGAATAGGCGGAAGCTCCGAGGATTGGGCCAAGCCGATCATTGAAAAGTTAGAATTGAAAGTCATGGAAAGGCTGCGAAAGCGTTTAAAAGACAAAGCACCTTCAGATATTTCCGAAGTGTTGATTGTCAAAAGTGTTTATTGGAAAACCGTGTTGGACAAGCCGCAGGAGGAATTAGGAAATGTTCTCCATAAATATTATTTCCAGATTCTGAGGCATATCGCCTGGTTTTGGGTGCCGTTTATTTCCTTATTTAAAAATTGGTACAAAACTCAAACCATGGTGATCACGCGCTATATCGGCGACATTATCGGATACATGGCAAAAGAGGCGAGAACGGGAGTGCATGAAAAAATCGATGCGGCGCTCGAGGCCATTCGCGCGGAAGTGAAAGCCGGAAACGGAGAAAAGATTCCAGTTTCATTTATTTCGCATAGCCTTGGAACGGTTATCAATTCGAATTATATTTATGACAAATTAAACGCCAACCGTGTCCAGGGGATTAATTATTTCCATCAGGATTTTTTAATCGCCAATTTATTCATGGCGGGTTCGCCTTTGGCGCTTTTTTCCATGAAATTTGGCGGCCCCGAGTCCTTCAACAACCCCATTGATGTGGAGACTCCGGAGGGCGTTTGGCTTAATTTCTTGGATAAGGATGACCCGATTGCCATGCCGCTTAAGACGTTAAACGCGTCTTATGATAAAGTGGTCCATGAAGACGTTTTTGTGAACGCGGGATGGATGCCTTTTACCGCCCACATGGAATATTTTAACAAATCCAACGTTTTGGATGTGATTGCCGATAAACTTGTCGAGGATTGGTCCAGGCTTGCCAGATTGGCTTAATTTGATATGATTCTAGGCACTGATTAATTAAAATGTCCCCCGATACGCGAAATCTGGTATTATGGTTGGGTATAAGTGCGCTTCTTCTTGGAGCCTGCACTTATCTGCCGCTTAGGATCAAAAATGATTCCCTGCGTAATTTTGTCATGCGTTGGGTTCTTGTTCCGGTGAGCATTGTGATTATCGCCTACGTTTATCCACAGGGCATTGAGGTATTCCGGAAGCTGGCATTACAGCGCTAAAAGAGATTCTCAAAATAACCAATTAAACAGCAATCCAAAGGAGTGTTATGAGCGAACAGGAAACAGATATACTTGTGCTATTACAAAAGATGCAACAGCAATTGACGTATTTGGAAAAGAAGCTTGATACGCTGCTCCAAAAGTCCGAGCAGAAACCACAATTTAACCGTGACCGGAATTTTTCCAGACCGTTCCGTCCTTTTGGCGCCCGTCAAGGTCATCAAGACAGTAATGCTAGAGGAAATAGTTTTTCTGGCAGGCCTCATGGCATGCACAGAAATGACAGAAGTGAAGGAAAAAGCGGTCAGGGAGAAACAAATGGAAATTTCGCCCCAAAAAAACATCATTTTGGACGGAGAAAAGACCGCGACTAACTTTTAAGCTTTTCCAGTTAGGTACAAAAGTCTAATTAAGAACTTTGAAAGTCCTTTTCCAGCTCTCTGAAATCTATAAAAGCTATGGCGCAAACGTCATTTTAGACGGGGCCACGGCTTCTTTTTCGGAAAACCAAAAAGTCGGGATGATCGGCCGCAATGGCGCCGGCAAGTCCACGCTCTGTAAAATTTTGACGGAACATGAGCAGGCGGACCGCGGCACCGTGTCAAAAAGTCCCGACCTCAAGCTGAGCTATCTTGAACAGCATGATCCTTATTCGCTGGATGAAACCGTGATAAATTTTCTCATGCGTTACAGCGGCAAGGAGGAATGGGAATGCGGAAAGATAGCAGGCAGTTTTCAGCTTAAGCATGGTTTGCTAGAGGCGCGCATCGGCGCGTTGTCAGGCGGCTATCGCACCCGCGTAAAGCTGACCGCGATGCTTCTTCGTGACCCGAATTTTCTGATTTTGGACGAGCCCACCAATTATCTCGATTTAAAAACGCTTATTTTGCTCGAGGAATTTCTTCAGGAGTATGACGGGGGTTTTCTGATTGTTTCGCATGACCGTGAATTTTTGAAAAAAACATGCGAGCACACGCTGGAGGTGGAAAAAGGGATTTGCACGTTGTATCCCGGCAGCGTCGAGGATTATTTGGTTTTTAAAGAAGAGCAGAAAGTGCAGGCTTTGAGCTACAACCAAAATATTGAAGCCAAGAAAAAGCAGCTTCAAACATTCGTGGATCGATTCGGCGCAAAAGCCTCCAAAGCAAGCCAAGCCAAATCTAAAATGAAACAAATCCAAAGACTGAAAACAATTGAGGTCGGTCATCCGCTGGGAAATGTTCACATTCGCATTCCAGCCGTTGAGAAAAAAAACAGCTTCGCGCTCATCTGTGAAGATTTGGGAATCGGCTATCCTGACAAACTTGTCGCGGGCCACATTTATATGGAAATCAACCA
>JAHFFM010000219.1 GCA_023247935.1 Candidatus Omnitrophota bacterium
CCCCCGTCGCGGCGGATATAATCACGACCGGTTAACGTCGCGATGATCGGCGCGTACGTAGAAGGCCGGCCAATCCCACGCTCTTCCATAGCTTTGACCAAAGAAGCATCCGTAAAACGTGCCGGAGGCTTGGTGAAATGCTGATGACCATCCAACTTGAGCAAATTCAATAATTCTTTGGGATTTAATTCCGGCAGTGGATTATCCTGCTCTTCTTCGCGGCCGGAGACAATCAAAAAGCCGGCAAATTCCACGCGACTGCCCGAAGCTCTGAAAATATAACGGCCGGCGCGAATTTCCACGCTTTCCTGGGAAATAAGCGCGGGCGTCATTTGACTTGCCACGGCTTGCTCCCAAATCAAGCTATACAGCTTAAATTGGTCGGGGGAAAGATAGCTTTCCACGTCTTTGGGCGCGCGCGAAATCAAAGTGGGCCGGATCGCTTCATGTGCTTCTTGCGCGGCTTTTTTAGCTTTGTATTGATTGGGTTTTTCCGGCAAATACTCATTTCCGTAAGCGGCGGTAATAAACTCCCTCGTTTCCTTCAAAGCTTGATCCGAGATGCGCACGGAGTCCGTTCTCATATAAGTGATCAAACCCACGCTTCCTTCTTCGCCAATATCCACACCTTCATACAAAGTCTGAGCGGTGCGCATGGTTTTAGACGCGGGAAATCGATAACGGTTGTAGGCTGCCTGCTGAATTTTGCTGGTTGTAAAGGGAGGCGAAGGATTTCTTTTTTTCTTGGTATTTTTAACATCGGCAACCGTAAACTCAGCGCCTTTTAATTCCGCTAAAATAGCGTCTGTTTCCGCTTTTTTTGTCAGTTCAACCTTTTTCTCTTCAATCCGGTCAAGATTGGCCGTGAAAACGCGGGTATCCCCACTTTGTTTGCTCAGCTCAGCCTCAAGCGTCCAATATTCTTCCGGGATAAAAGCGCGGATTTCGCGCTCCCGGTCCACAATCAAGCGAAGCGCCACGGATTGCACGCGTCCGGCGGATAAACCGCGACCCACTTTTTGCCACAAAAGCGGGCTTAAGTTATAACCCACCAAACGATCCAATACGCGGCGAGCCTGCTGCGCGCCCACCAAATTCATATCAATATCATGAGGATCTTTAAATGCCTTCTGAACCGCTTCTTTGGTGATTTCATTGAAAACCACACGGTAAACTTCTTTGCCTTTTCCGAGCGCGTCTTTCAAATGCCAGCTAATGGCTTCCCCTTCACGGTCAGGGTCGCAAGCCAGATAAATTGTTTTTTTATTCTTGGCTTTTTTCTTCAATTCGCTCAGTGTTTTTTGACGGTCTTTCACCACGATGTATTTGGGTTCGAAATTATTTTCGATGTCGATGCCCATTTTGCTTTTTGGGAGGTCAATGACATGCCCCATGGAAGCGGCCACTTCAAAATTAGGCCCCAGGTATTTATGAATGGTTTTGCATTTGGCGGGTGATTCCACAATCACAAGCGATTTGCCTTCAGCGGCGGCACCGCCGCCCACAAAATGCACGATTTCAAGCTCATCGCCGTCCGAAAGGCCTGTTTTGGAAAAATCCGCACGTGAAAGAATTTCTAAATTTCTTTCCACCGCCACTTTTTCTTTTTGAATGGAAAGCTGTTCGAGTAATTGAGCCACGGTCAACGTTTGTTCAAAATTTTTCAGCTCGCCGTTGACTTTAATTTGAATGCTCATCCCGACACCTCCATAAAATATTTTCCCGGCAATTCCTTTACAACCCCTTTCATGGACAAAGACGTTAAAAGGGTCATAGTTTTCTGCGGGGTCAAAAGGCTTTGTTCCACCAATTCGTCCAAATGCAGCGATTCAGATTTTTTCAGGATTCTTAATAGATCCGCTTCTTCTTTTTCAAGATTCGCTTTCTTTTTGGGTGACCGCGAAAGAGAAATCGTCTTTTTTAAATGAAAATCGCTCAAAATATCATCCGTTTCCGTGACAAATCTGGCGCCTTGCTTCAGGAGCTCATTCGAGCCGCGTGTTTTGTCCAGCCAACCGCTGCCGGGCACGGCATAAACATCACGCCCTTGCTCAAGCGCGAAGTCCACGGTAATCAGCGCGCCGCTTTTCTGCCTGGCCTCAACCACAATGACGGCATGGGATAATCCGCTGATAATCCGGTTTCGCCTGGGAAAATTTTGGGCAATGGGCTGCATGGTCATAGGAAATTCAGAAATCACGGCTCCATTCCGACCGATCTCTTCCGCTAATTTGCGATGTTCCGGAGGATAAAGGCAAGAAAGACCGCTTCCCAAAACAGCAATGGTTTTGCCTGTTTTGAGAGCGCCTTGATGCGAAGCGGCGTCGATTCCACGCGCCAAACCGCTCACCACCACGGCGCCGGCCAAAGCCAGCTCCTCGGATATTTTCTCAGCCGCTTCCAATCCATTGCGTGTCGCCTCTCGCGAGCCTACCATGGCCAAATGCGCGAAAGAATCTCCAGGCAATTCTCCCCACACGTAAAGAAGGATGGGAGGATCATGAATTTCTTTCAAGAGCTTCGGGTAATCCTTATCCAAAAAAGTGATGATTTTCACTTTTTTAGCCGCAGCTAATTCTATTTCTTTGTCAGCCTTGTCCCACAAAGTTTTGCTTTCTAATTCACGCCAATCCAATTTGCGCAAACCCTCAACCCCGGCCCAACGTTTTTTAGAATCCTGAAAAAAAACTTCTGCGCTTCCAAAAGCCATGAGCCCGTTTTGAAAAGCTCTTGGCCCCATATTTTTAACCATCGACAGCGCTAGGATTTGACGCATTTTTTCCATTTAAAACCAATCCTTCCCAAACTCAAAATCTTCCCTTGATTCCAGCGCTTCATAGATTTCATCCGCGACTTTTGCCGCCGATTTTCCGCTTGAGGAAACCGTTAATTCCGCTTTTTCATAAAAAGGTTTCCTGGATTCCAAAAGGCGCTTGATTTCAGCCATCAAGTCTCCGGATTTTAAAAGAGGCCGGTGCCTCGTGCCCTTCACACGCTGATAAATCGTTTCCGCGGTGGCATCCAACGCGACTAAAATCCCGGAACTTTGAAGCGCTTTTAAATTTTCCGGGTCCACCACGGCTCCACCGCCGGTAGTAATCACCTGCCCGCGATGAGAGGAGACGTCTAAAATCATTTGTTTTTCCAGATTCCGGAAATAAGTTTCGCCCTCGTTTTCAAAAATCTCCGAAATTCGTTTTTTTTGCTGATCCTCGATGGCTTGGTCAATGTCCCAAAGCGGTCTATCCATTTTTCTTGCCAATATTTTCCCCACAGTGGATTTTCCTGTGCCCATAAAACCGATCAGCACGATATTTTTATCCG
>JAHFFM010000220.1 GCA_023247935.1 Candidatus Omnitrophota bacterium
GCGTGGCAGGCATAGCAGCCTTGGTGCGCAATCGATTTTTTGCCGAGGAATTCGAGTTTTTGATCGCCGCTCATTTTTTTAAGTTCATTTTGCGCATCATTAGCTCTCATGGTGCTTTGAAGCTGCTCTAAAATCATTTGGTCCACCACTTCCATTTTGGCTCTAGGGGCTGTTTTTTGCTCGAATTTTTCATTCTTTAAAGAGGATAAATAAGCGGTGATATCGGAAGCTTCCTGGTCGGAAAGGCGAAGGCTGGGCATTCTTGTGTTTGGAGACAAATGCTTCGGATTTTTAAGCCATGTGTAAAGCCATTCAGGTGAAACCTTGCTTCCAAGACCGGTCAATTCAGGAGCAAAATCCCCGGCTTGTACTCCCGCGGCGGAATGACATCCCAGACAGCCTAAAGTTTTAACGAGTTTTTGGCCGTTTTCCGCGCTGCCTTGAACCGGCGTGTTGGTTAGTTCGGGGGCGGATGAGTTATTGATCAAATAGGTGGCTATGGCATGAATCGCCGCTTCATTTTTCAGTTTATCTTCGGGGGATGAAGTGTTGGAAAGATGAAAAATTTTGGGCATTTTGGTGGAATGTCTGAAATCTTTGGGATTGTCCACCCATTTGGCAATCCACTCTTCCGAAAGCTTTCCTTTGACGTTTGTCAGGTCCGGGCCGACTTTCCAGGAATTTTCATAACCTTTTATTTTATGGCAATTCAAGCATCCGGATTTTTCGGCAAGACGCCGACCTTCATTTAATTTATCCGCCTGAGGGATGGTTACCTGCGCGTGATGACATTTAACGCAAGAGGCCTGCGTGTATTGAAGCGGGAGCATTTTATTCTCCCAATGCTCAAATTCCTGCCAATGATATTTTTTCACCCACTCTTTCTTCTGCTTCTCATTGCGCGGCGTATGTGCCGTTTCCACAAAACTTACCGCCTGCCCGCTTCCGCCATGGCAAGCCGTGCAGCCTATTTTCTCGATGGGATGAGCCGAGCTGCTGCCAAGGTATAGGTCAAGGTTGGGGTGTGTGCGGAAAGGCTGCGGCGCATCCTCAAAACCTTTTTGATCGATTCCAAGATGACACGTGGTGCAACGATCCACTTTTTGCACCTTTGCAAAATGATAATCATCCTGTAAATCCTCCAAAACAATTTGCTGAACTTGCATGCTTGGCGCGATGAAATCCAGCATGGGCGCGTTGAGGACGTCTTTGACGATAGAGGGTTTGATCTTTTGAATTTTTTTCTCAATACGGGTTTTTTCAACAAGAAAATTGTCGATATTTTTTTGGGCGGTCTTTTTCTTTTCCAGAAGCGAAGCGATGCTTTTTTCAAGATCCTCCTGCTGTTTTTCCAGCACCGACATTTGATTTTTTAAATCAGCGACTTTTTGGGACGCCGCCTTTAGTTTGGGCTCGTATTTCGCGGCTGCCGAATCATTGTGGTGTTCCCGAGTTTTTTCTAAATAGTATTTATAAGAATCCTCATATTGTTTCATACTTTGGAACTTGGCTTTCATTTTGCTTATCTGCAAAGCAACTTTAGCCAGTTCTTTCAGGTTGGAATCATACTCATTTTTATGAGCGTTAAAAACGGCTTGAGCGTCATTCAGCGCTTTTTTTAATTCGTCTAATTTTTTGGCATCCAGGTTCTTTGAGACATTTTTTAATTCTTCCGAGGCTTTTTCAACTTTTAAACCGTTGAATTTTTTCTGCCAGGATTTCCATTCGCGGTGGTGGTCCAATAAAACAGTGGCCACGAGGCATCCCGTCAGGACAATGCTGGTGATGCCGAACCAAATGAAAGTTTTGGAAACGCTGTAAAGGGACGGGGATTGTTTGGCCATGTTACATGTTGAAGAAAAACTCCGGGAAAGCTACGAGATATTTAAGGTTGAAAGCCCACCTGAGATACATCTTGATTGGCAGGGCAGCCATCATAAGAAGAAGCATTATTAAGATGCTGTAGCGAATGGGATCCAGTTTTTTGTATGTATTTTTGAGCAACGTTTTCGCCAAAATGGCGGGTGTAATCAAAAAATAAGCCCCAATTAAAGCGATTCCGGGAAGCTCGCGCAAAATCATGTTATGCGGCAAACCCCATCCCAGCCATTTAATGTAAATAAGTTCGGATAAATTGACGTTGAGAAGCGGCACCACCTTATGAACATCCCATGCTTCAAAAGGTCCGAAGAAATTCCAGTTTGGACCGCGCAAAAATGTTCCCATGATGACCAGCAGGATCCATAGAATCCAAAAACCAAACAAATAAGCCGTTATTGGACCGCGACGTTTTTTAAAGGAATAATAACCCGACGTTGAAGGGTCGTTATCTATATAAGGAATGGCGCAGAGACCGATGATGATGAAAGTCGGTAAAAGCACGCCTGCAATCCAAGGGTCAAAATAAACCAACATTTCCTGTAAACCCAGAAAGTACCAGGGGGCTTTGCTGGGATTTGGAGAAATGGTCGGGTTGGCGGGCTGCTCAAGCGGGGCTTTCAAAAAGAGAGCCCAAAGCATGAGCATGATGGCATAAGCCAGAGCGACCACGAATTCAATGAAAATCAGATAAGGAAATACGAGAACTTTTTCTTCAGATTCTGTTTTCTCGATCGGCCCTTCCCCTTTTTCTATGCGCATGTCATTGATAACGGCTTTTCTCATGGCGTACCAGGTGAAATAAGAAAAAATAAAAAGCATGGCCACGATTGGAACGTTGTCCGGGGTGCTGACAATTTTTCTGAAATGTTCGTCCGTGAGACCAAAACCGAAGAAACCAAGGGCCGCCAGCGAAAGCGGAATCATGACTTTGGGTGCCGTCATGGTTCTTGGAAAAGAAATAAAAAGCGCGAACAAAACAATGGCAGCAGTAAAAATAGAAACCGGCGAAGAAACGGAGTTAATGGTTTCTTTGATAATGGAAATAGGCATCGTTTATAAGGGTCCGCTGATTCCGCCGTCTTTTCGGATTCTCCAAAAATGAACGGACATCAGAACAACGACTACGGTTGGAATGGCTACACAATGAAGAATGTAAAAACGAAGAAGCGTGCCTGCGCCCACAAAACGACCCCCTAAAAGCGCGAAGCGGACATCGCTGCCGGAAGTTACCAGCTGAATATCTCCTATTGCCAAAAGCGCTGCTCCGGGACCTTCATGCCCCAAAAAAGGCGTGGCGCGCGCCATGTTGCTTCCAACGGTGATGGCCCACATGGCCAGCTGGTCCCACGGAAGCAGATAACCCGTAAAGCTTAAAAGCATGGTTAAAACTAAGAGAATAACACCCACCACCCAGTTAAATTCGCGCGGCGGTTTGTAAG
>JAHFFM010000221.1 GCA_023247935.1 Candidatus Omnitrophota bacterium
CAAATGAAGTCATCGCGCAGGACTATGCTTTCGGCATTATTGAAAATAGATCCAAGTTGGTTGCCAAAAGAGCTTTGGAAAATTTGTACAAAGACGTTGTAAAAAAAGTTCGTTATAAAGATGCGGAACTTGATTATAACCAGAGCTATGGATTGGAGCTGGATACACAGTGGAATATGCCCAGACGCCTCATTTATCTCCTGGGACAGGAAAAAGAGGCGTTCCAAAAAGCAAAGACCGTCGCTATTCAATTGTTTGCCACGATTTTGCGCGAGGAAGCTGATTTTCATAATCCAGTTTTTTCAAAGGCCATGATTGAGGCTTTGAATTTGTCGGATACCAGAGAGGCTGCCGCGTCACTTTTTCTGACTGAGGATCTTAAAGATCCTGTGATCCGGAAATATTTCGTTGAGTCGGTTCTTTTGAATGAAAGGAATTTTAAGGCCAATCAGAAACAAGCGCTAATTTCAAAAATTATGAAAGAATCCTATTCGGCGGAGCTTCTTGAGATAGCCGCTTTCTCCAAAAATTTCCTTATTCAAAAAAGGGCATTGGAGCTTTTTTACGCATCCAAAAAATTCGGCCTTTTAAAGCAAAATCCTTCCGCTTTTTCGGGAATGCTTGATCTGGCAGAAGGCGATTCTGATGCCGAAGCCGTCCTGGATAAGCTTCAAAAAGAAGTCGAAGATCCGGATGCAAAGCTCGCCATCACCGAACTTTTATTAAAGAAGCGTCCGGATCGGTTTAAAAATGTCCAAAAAAAACCGGATTTGGAAGCTATTTTGAATAGCGAGCGTAACCGTTTGATCCGGGAAGTCGTTGCGCCGGTATTGGGAATGCCCGGAGCCGTTGAGGGGGTGGGTATTTCAGGATACCGAAAGCTGGTGGATGGATTGGCCGATTCGGACATATCAGAACTTGTCCCAAAATTTATTTCCAAGACAACGATTTTTGCCATGGACGATCTTTATGTGCGGCTATTGGAAACCATGATATTTTTTGGCATGAGACCGGATGTTGTATCTCAATCCGCCATCATAGAAGCTGTGTCCGATGTCTTGGCCATGACTTCTTCTTATCAAATAAGAGCTTTGATTCAAATTTTTAAAACAAGCATCAGCGATGTGGCCCGGTCAAGCGCTTTGGAAATGCTGGCTGCTCAAAAAGACGGCCTATCGGCCATTCAAAAAGACCCCGAGGCGATTCAAGCGCTTAAAAGCCTTCCGGCTCAGTCTAAGGCCTACTTGAAAGCAAAAGAGATATTAAACAAGCGGGGTGCGAGGCTGGCTCACCTTGAATTATCGAACTATCTAACCCACTTATTCGCAATGAGTCTATCGGCCGGTCTGATTGTTTTGCTGGATCAAGGGATTAAGAGTTTTGCTCAAAAAATCCTGTCGGGTTTTTCATCGCGGCGAATTTCTATTATCCGCGACAAATTTTATTTTATCCGCGAATTCCATGAGGAGAGTCCTGGCGTATCGGTGAAGTCGGATACTTTCATGAATATAGCCAGTTCCATATTTATTTTTATGATGTTTCCGTTTCTTTTTCCTCTGATGTTGCCCACCGCGTCTCTTGTCGTTGTCATTTTAGTCGGTCTTTCGGTTGGCGGAGCTTTGAGTACTTCCGTTGACCTGCTGAGATATGGCAAGGGGATTAATACTTTTCAATTAGAATACATCAAAACCAATTTTAACGTAGCGGATCTTGTTTTGCCCGGGCCTATGATCATAATGGTGTTGGGGCACATTTTGCACTTAAAGCGGATCATCGGCAAAAAAGATGGCGCGCGGCTGGCGGAAAAAACCAGCGGACAGGAGACTGTTGTGCCCATGGAACCTGCTCCAACACAAGGTTTTCACACCGGACTAAACAGACGTGATTTCATTAAAGGAGTTTTACCCGGTCTTGTTTTAGCGGCGGCTTTTAACCGGATAGGTGAAATGGATTTCTTGAAAGATCCTTTTCTGAACGAATCCTTTTCGTCGGCTATGCCTTCCGCGGATCTGGCGTCCATTAAGACGTATATGAAAATGTTGAGACGGTGGGGTGTGCCCGTTCACTTGGTTTCCAACAGAGGCAAGTGGCTTCGGATTTTGGAAGCAAAAAAAGAAGGTATTTGGAGAAATGCTCTCGTAGAGACGGACATGTTTTCCGGTAAAAGCGTGATGTATGTTTATTCAAGAAGCGGCTTAAGCCTTCTTGAACTTTTAGCTCATGAGACATTGCATGCGGCGTATGCGAATCTGGGTTTGTTGGATATCGATGTCGACCGTAGCGGAGGACCACTTGTGAAGGATTTGGCCGCTATTAAGGCAATCTTAACAAAAGAATCTTCTGGTGAAGAGCTGGACATGTTTTTGAAAATTATCGATCTTTTGACTCATCGGTACGGTTCTATTGGCTCGATCCTTCATGAGGTTTTGTCAGGTAAACTTTCAAAATCAAAAGCGGAACAAATTATTTTAAAGCAGTTTTCTGACCAGAAAGAATTTTTTTCGCATAAACGTTACGAATCGACCGTGACGTTTGGAGTAGACCCGGCAACTTTGGGTATCCAAAAGGTGCCCTTGAGTTCTGTTTACAAGATATTGGGTGTAAAGCCTGAAAAACCACAACCTAGTCTTTTATTCGATATGACCAGGGACGACTTGGAAAAGATGTTGAAAGAAGACATAAATATGTCTCCATTGTCCGTCGCCAATGAATTTTTTGCACACATTTACGGCCGGTCGGTTATTGATGCAGAAACGCGCCGTAGGACCCAAAATTTTGGAGGAACGATTGTTAAAAGAGATTTATATCACCTCATGGACCCATGGATAGAAAGAGTGTCATGTCTTCCAAAAGCCAGAAGCTTTCTTAAGGCGCATTTTCTAAAATATGGTATGCCGCTGCCGGAGATTTTTTCAGAAGCTGGCGCACGGCTGGTGGATCTTAAAAATCAGAACGAGCAGCCCCCAGCCGAAGAAAACCGCTTTAACAAAAAAATTCTCTACAAACTTTTGTTTGCAGTCTTCGATGCGCTTACAGGGGTAGAGATTGAAACGGAAGACGATGACGAAGATTTGCAGCAAGAAAAACCATCTTGGAAGAACCGGTTAGGGGTCATCGCAAGCGCCATAGGATTTTTTCTATTATCTTTTGCCATCTCAGTTGCTTGGTATGGGTTACCCTGGAAAACAACCTCCTATTCCGTGCAAGTCGAGAAAGTCCAGGGCACTAGAAGCAATAAAATAAAATTCAGCATGGCAAATGGCGATGCCTTGGATTTTTCAGACGTGAAAAGCATCGAGCTTGTCTTTCCGGCAT
>JAHFFM010000222.1 GCA_023247935.1 Candidatus Omnitrophota bacterium
TTTCCTAAAGGCTCTGGCAATGGTGCTCAAGGAACATTCGAATGTTTTAGGGTTGGTGGTGGGCCATGATGAGACCCCGGACGAAACGCATCTGACCGGTCTCAAACAGCTGGCCCGTATTTTGGGCCTTCGTGAGCGTATTCAATTTTTGCCCTGGCGCGAAGACATCTGGTCGCTTTATGCGGCCTCGGATGCGGTGGTCCACGCGTCCACGCGTCCCGAACCTTTCGGACTTGTCATTTTAGAGGCGATGTATGCGGCAAAACCCGTCATTGCGACGAAAGGCGGCGGAGCCGACGATTTAGTACTGGATGGAGTGAACGGGTTTTTAGTGGAGCCGAATCATGCTGAAGCTTTGGCCCGGGCGATGACCCACATGATTGCCGATCAAACCCAAGCCCGGCGACTGGCTGAAGCCGGCGAGGTCCGCGCCCGGATGTTTTTCACGATGGAGCGCAACGCGGCCAAGATCGCGCAGATTTATGAGCAATTGGCAGGGGCCGAGGTGTGAGCATGACGCAAAATATGAATACGGCACGAACCATAACATCACTACGGCCGAGCAAGCACAGTAAAGTGTCTTTGATTGTCATGGGGCTCTTGGCTCTGGCTTTTGCCTATATTGTGACCAAGGAGGTGACGCTTCCTCCGTTTTTGATTGTAAGTGCTGCTTTGATCGGCGGAATCGTTCTCATGCTCATGGGACTTTCCAAGCCTCAAGTGATCACTTATGTCCTGGTAGCCTATTTACCGTTCAGCAAAATATTGCCGGGAGGATTTGGCGGGTTGGCGACCGCCTTAAATTTAACCAACATTCTGATGGGTTTTGTCGTGTTGGTTTGGCTGAGCGGAAAATACTCCAAAGAAGAGCCCTTTTGGCTTGGCACACCGCTTAATTTACCCATTATTTTTTTCATGCTTCTGGGCTGTGTTTCGGTCGCACGCGGATCCTATTACGATTCGGGTGTTTTTTGGCCGGTGTTTATCGAGTTCAAGAGATGGCTGACGCCGATTTTTCTTTATTTTTTGGTTTTGAATACGGTCAAGGACCGCGGCACGATTAAAAACGTAGTGATCATCATGATCATTGTCACTTCTCTGGTGGGATTGATGGCGGCTTATGATTATTATGAATTAGGAGATGTGGGCGATTTGGATCGGGCGAGAATCGGGGGAATTTCGGATCACTCCAATACGCTTGCGGCTTTTTTTAACTATTATATGTTTTTGCCTCTCGCTTTTCTGATGCTCAATACGGGCCGCTCGGTTTATTGGTGGCTCATTTTTCCGTTTTTGTTTCAATTTCGCGGCATCATGGTGACTTTTTCACGGGGCGGTTATTTGGCTTTTGCGGCGGCCCTTTATGCGATCACGTTTTTTCGGAACAAATTTTTATTTATGTTGCTGATTTTTGCGACTTGGCTGGCATTGCTCAACCCTGTTCTTTTGCCGCCCGGAATCCGGTATCGCTTCCAACAGACATTTGAAAAAAACGTCTCTTACAATTCAAGTGTTGATCAATTGGAGAATTCGCTGGAGTCCAGCGCCCACACGCGTGTCGAGGTATGGAAGGGCGCTATCGACATGATCAAAGACTACCCGATTTTCGGGATCGGTTACGGGCTTTTTTATTCCCGCATCCAGAACTATTGGAGTGAACACCGGCCGATCGATGCGCATAACACCTATTTAATCATCGCGGCGGAGATGGGAATTCCGACCCTCCTTGTCTTTTTATGGATCGTTTTGCTCGCTTTTTTGAACACTCATTCGCTTTACCGGACCACCCCGGATCCGTTTGCCAAAGCAGTGGCGCTCGGGTTTTTGGCCGGATTGTTTGGGTTGCTCGTCAGCAATATGTTCGGGTCCCGGCTTGACTCGCAGGAAGTGTCCAGTTATTTTTGGATCCTGCTCGCGCTGGTGATGAGGCTTCGGATTTTGGATGAACGGGAAGGGCTTGTTTTGGCAAAGGCGCCACGGAAACTTGATTCAAGCACTTCCGTTTCCAGGCAGAAACGGACGCCCGTTCGTCGAAAGCTGGATGCTTGTTGGAATGAGCCCGGCAAGGGAATAGAAGTATGAAAACCAAAATCCTTTATTTGATTGATAAATTGGAAGCCGCAGGGACTCAAAGTCATTTGCTTGAGATCGTCAAACGTTTGGACCGGGATCGTTTTGAGCCTTCGGTGATCGCGCTCGTGGCGGGCGGAACATTGGCCGGGGAATTTGAGGCGACCGGTGTCAAACCGGTCGTTCTTTCTACGGGAAAAGTGTACGGTTACTCCGGCCTCAGAACGCTTTTATTTCTGATCCGCTACATGCGGAAAGAAAAAATAAATATCGTGCAGACTTATTTTCTCCATGCGGATATTTTGGGCATCGCCGCGGCAAAACTAGCGGGCGTCAAGAAAGTGATTACGTCACGGCGCGACGAAGGATTTTGGACCAACTCCCGGCAGCGTTTCCTCAGCCGGTTTTTGAACCGGTTTTCAGACCGTATGCTTGTCAATTCTCTGGCGGTTTGGAAAGCGGCCGTTCAAAAGGAACAGGCGAATCCCAAAAAAATCCATCTCATTTACAACGGAGTGAATGTGAATGAATATGCCCCGTCCCTTGAATTAAGGGGGAAGATCCGCGAAGAGCTGGGACTTTCCGGCGAAGAACAGTTGGTGGGAGTAGTGGCCAACATGCGCCATGAGGTCAAAGGGCATCGCTTTCTCATTGGCGCCATTCCTCAAATTTTAAAACAGGTTCCTCATGTGAAGTTTGTTTTTGTGGGAGACGGAGCGCTTCGGAGCAAGCTGGAAACCTACTCGGACGAGCTCGGGGTCCGGGATCGAATCTTTTTTCTCGGCGCAAGGCGGGATGTTTCCGCTTTAATCAACGGGATGGACGTTGCCTGTCTTCCGTCGCTTTCGGAAGGATTTTCAAATTCACTCTTGGAATATATGGCCTGCGCCAAGCCGGTGGTGGCCACCGGTGTGGGGGGCAATACGGAAATCGTGGAAAACGACATCACGGGCTTTCTCATTCCCCCGCGCGATTCAAAGGCGCTGGCCCGGAAATTGGTGATGCTTCTTCAAAATGAAGAGCTGCGTCTGAGCATGGGCCGTTTGGCCCGACAGAGGATTTTGGACCGCTTCAGTGTGGAAACCATGGTGCGGGCGTATGAGAAATTTTACGCAAAACTATGCGCCCGGAAAGTGCTTCATGTCATTTGGTCCCTGGATCTGGGTGGAGCTGAGCAGGTGGTGATCGATTTGGTGAATCAATTGGATCGCGAGCACTTTTCGCCGT
>JAHFFM010000223.1 GCA_023247935.1 Candidatus Omnitrophota bacterium
GAACTCACGATTTCCGAAAAAGGGCATGGCTCCGGAATAGAAGTTTCGGTCACGTACTATACGATTCCCGGCGAGCCCATTGCAGCATTGGCGAGATGCGTGACTCTGACCAATCATTCGTCGCATGCCCTGGATGTGGAAATTTTGGATGGACTCCCGCAAATCAATCCTTATGGAATGAATGAGTTTTTTATTAAGAATATGAGCCGCACCATTGAAGCCTGGATGATCGTGGAGAATACGGAAAAAAAAGCGCCGTTTCTGAAACTCAAAGTGGATGCCACAGATAGACCGGAAGTGACTTTTATCGAAGGCGGTAATTTTTATGCGGCTTTTAATCGAGGCTCATCAAAAAACGAACCTCTGGAAGCCTTCGCGGATCCGGCCGTGATTTTTGGAAGCGCGCTTGATTTTTCCCACCCCCATCATTTTTTTCAAAAAGTTGATTTCAAACTTCCTTTTAAACCGGTAAACGAAAACAAAACGCCCTGCGTTTTTGGGTTTGGCCGTTTGAAATTGGAAGCCGAACATTCCAAAACGGTTTGTTCGCTTACGGGTCATGCCCGGAACGTGGAAATTTTGAACCGTTATTTATCCAGAGTTCAGAAGTCCGGTTATTTTGAATCCAAACGCGAGGAGAACCGGAAGATTATCGAGAGCTTGAAGTCGCCTGTATTCACTGTTTCTTCTTCTGAGATTTTCGACGCGTATTCCGGGCAAACCTATTTGGATAATATCCTTCGCGGCGGTATGCCGATTTGCTTCGGAAACGAAGAGAAAAAATTTGTTTATTACGCCTATTCGCGAAAACATGGAGATTTGGAGCGGGATTACAACCGTTTTCTGGTGGAAGATTCTTATTTTTCGCAAGGTGATGGAAATTACAGAGATGTGAATCAAAACCGGCGCAGCGATGTATGGTTTGACCCGAGAATCGGGGATTACAATCTCAAAGTTTTCATGAATTTGATCCGCTTGGACGGCTTCAATCCGCTTGTTGTCAAAGGCACGGATTTGGTTCTCAAAAAGACAGACGCTTCGAAAAAAGTGCTGCGCCAATTTTTCAGCCCGAAAGAAGCGCTGGAAGCGGAAAATTATTTGTCGAAGCCGTTTAGGCTGGGTGAATTTTACCGGTGGCTTGAGGGACGAAAGAAACTCGAGCCCACGCGTTTTGAAAAATTAATTACGGCTCTCGTGCCTTATTTTACTTATGAAGAAAAGGCGGATCACGGCGAAGGTTTTTGGGTGGATCATTGGACGTATAATTTAGACCTTTTGGAAAGCTATCTCGCCATTTATCCGGAAAAACTGCAGGACGTTTTGCTTAAAAACAAGAGCTATGTCTTTTTTGACGAAGCTCATCGCGTCCGTCCGCGTGAAGAAAAATATCATTTGATGAAGGGGAGAGGCGTTCGCCAGTACCAGTCCGTATTCAGCGATAAAGACAAGGCCAGGCTGATTGATCAGCGTCCGAAGGAAAAGAACCAGGTGAGGACGCGTGGCGGTAAAGGGGACATTTATCACACCACGCTTTTAGGTAAATTTTTGACCCTTTTTACGAATAAACTGGCATCGCTCGATCCTCAAGGCGTCGGCATTGAAATGGAGGCGGACAAACCTTCTTGGTATGATGCGCTCAATGGATTGCCCGGCCTTCTGGGTTCTTCTATTTGCGAAACTTTTGAGCTGAAACGTTTAGCTGTTTTTCTGATTCAATGTTTGGATGAGTTGCAAGTCGAGTCGGATGATGAAATTTTACTGCCTCAGGAAGTTTTTGAATTTGTGCAAAGCATGGCGGGCTTACTTTCCCGCAGCCTTCGCGGGCTTTCCGCGGACAATGCGTTTGATTTTTGGAAAGAGGCCTCTGGCTATAAAGAACGTTTTCGCCGCGATACGATTTCTGGGTTGTCCGGAGCAGAGAAAAAAATCACTCTGGTTCAGGTAAGAGTATTTTTAGAGCACGCCAGAGAAAAAATGGATATCGGTCTTGAGAAGGCACTGGATCACAAGACTGGACTTTATCCCACTTATTTTGAAAATGAGGTGACACGTTATCAGGCGATCCCCAATTCAACTTTTGTCCGGCCTCTGGCTTTCCAGCAAAAACCTTTACCGGTTTTCTTGGAAGGGATAGTTCATGCGCTGAAGGTTCAAAAAGACCCTTCACGCCGCAAAGCGCTTTACCAGGCTGTTCGCAAAAGCCCGCTTTATGATTCCAAATTGGGAATGTATAAAGTGAATGGTCCGATGCGCGAAGCTTCTATGGAAGTGGGGCGCGCGCGGGTTTTTACGCCGGGATGGCTTGAGAATGAGTCGATTTGGCTTCATATGGAATATAAGTATTTGCTCGAAGTCTTGAAAGCGGGCATGAACGAAGAATTTTTTCAGGATGCGCAGAAGGCGCTTGTTCCGTTTCAACCTTCCGAGCGTTATGGTAGAAGCGTTTTAGAAAATTCATCTTTCATTGTTTCCAGCGCGTTTCCGGACGCATCGCTTCATGGAACGGGTTTTGTGGCGAGGCTTTCAGGGTCTACCGCGGAATTTATTCAAATTTGGCTTTTGATGAATGTGGGTAAGCGGCCTTTTGTGCTGGGTCCGGATGGAAAAGTATCGCTTCGTTTTGAGCCGCATTTGCCGGCATTTTTATTCACCCAGAATGAAACCGAGCGAAAATATTTGGATAAAAAAGGTGTAGAACATTCGGTGAAAGTGCCTAAAAACGCGCTGGCGTTTCTTTTTCTGGGCAAGACGCTGGTTGTTTATTCCAATTCTAAAAAACTGGATACGTTCGGAAAATTGAGAGTGTCCGTGCGCCGAATTATTCTTCATGACAGCCGAGGCCGCAAATTTGAATTTAAAGGGGATACGGTGCCCAGCCCTTATTCTTTGCGCGTTCGCGACGAATTCATTCCTAAAATCGAAATAGAATTGGCTTAATTATGTCAGAAGTCCGCGTTCGTTTTGCTCCCAGCCCTACAGGTTTTCTTCATATCGGAAGCGCCAGAACCGCTTTGTTTAATTGGCTTTTCGCCAGACATGAAGGCGGCAAGTTTTTTCTGCGCATTGAGGACACGGACAAGGAAAGATCCAAGCAGGAGTTTTTGGAGGAAATCGTCAGCAGTTTGAAATGGTTGGGGATGGATTGGGATGGCGAATTGGTGTTTCAATCCAAACGCACGGAGTTCTACCGCGCTCAAGCCCAAAAATTGATGGATA
>JAHFFM010000224.1 GCA_023247935.1 Candidatus Omnitrophota bacterium
GACACTTTGAGGGGCTTGCCAGGAGTCTTCTATGGTTGCGATGGATTCGGGGAGATCGAAGCCTAGCTTTAGTTTCTGTTCCTTGAATAGTTCGGGGATTATGGGTTTGATGATGTCTCCGGCGGCGAAGGAGAGTTGTTCACAAGAAAATAAAAGGGCTAAGAAAGTGGAGATGATGCGAAGTTTTGACTTCATTCAATAACTCTCTTTTTCGGGATTAGGAATAGTTTACCGGAGAATTTTTAGAGATCAAGGAGGTCTCAAAAAAATAATTTAAGCGGTAAGATTGCCCTCTATATCGGAAACAAGCTTCGGAGTGAAGCCGTGATATTCGCCCAGAACCTTTCCAGTGGAGCCCACAAGATAAGAAACAGGAATGCCTACAAGGCCATAACTCTGAGACACGGCGTTGTCTTCATCGAGCACAATGGGAAAATTAAGGCCCATTTTCTTGGCGAAATCTGAAACCTGCTTGCCGGATTCACCCACATTCACCGCCAATACTGTAAAACCCCTGGACTCGTTCGCCGCCTGAAGCTTCACAAGATCGGGCATTTCTTCCACGCAATAACCGCACCAGGTGGCCCAAAAATTGATCAAAACAAGTTTTTTTTGAGACAAAAGCTGATTCAACTCGGTCACTCCGCCGTCCAAATTTTTAAGCGTGAATTTCTGAGCTGCGGTCAGCTCTCCCCCGACAGGATTTCCCATCGGAATACCCGTCATCTTCCCGCAGCCTGAAATTGAAAATATAAAAAGAATAAGCAGCCAATTTACGAAAGACGAAGGACGAGGGACGAGGGACGAAAAGAAATTGAATCCGTTCGTCTTTCGTCCTTCGTCTTTCGTCCTTCGTAACGCCTCTTTAATCTTTCTCATCTCAAATGTCCCCATCCTTTATAAAACAAATATAACGCGGTTAACGCCAAAATTCCTCCAAAAATCTTCTTCACCCATTCAAGCCAGGCGCCCGGCTTAGGCAAGGAAGAAAAAAGCGCCGTAAAAGTCCCCAAAATCAGCATCAAAAACCCGACCCCATATCCAAATGAAAATAAAAGAGTGAATCCATACAGCACATTTTGCCGGGAGCCGACATAGACAAGCACCGCGGCCAAAACCGGCGCCGTGCAAGGCCCCACAATCAAACCGGAAACAATTCCAACCAAAAAAGCGCCCCCATACCCTTTACGGCCTTGAAAACCTCCCCCTTTTCCGGCAAAAGAAATTTGCGGCAATTCAAAAAAACCAAGCATCGAGATGCCTAATAACAAACAAATTCCAGCCACCAAAAAAAACATGATGGGACTCGAGCTGATTTGACCAAAAAGTCTCCCGGTTAAAGCCGCAAAAGCGCCAAGACACGCATAGGTCATGGCCATTCCCAAAACATAAACAAGTGAAAGCGTGAAACCCTTCCACCGGCTTCCGGAAGAACGCGCTCCGATATAACCCAGCGTAATCGGAATCACGGGATAAACACAGGGAGTAAAGCTGACGCCCACCCCCGCCAAAAAAATCAAACCAATCGCCAGAGCGGGATTGGTTTGGATGGTTTGGCCTATATTGTCGAATAAATTCTGCATCAGGTTATCTTACCATCCTTAGGCAAGGGAATGTGCGTTGTCTTTGAGCCACTTTTTGGCTTGGAAATAAGAAGAATAATGTTTCTCTACCACCGCCCAAAAACGGCTGGAATGGTTTAACTCTTTCAGATGCGCCAGCTCATGCACGATCACATAATCCACAATTTCTATCGGAGCCTTCACAAGCCTCCAGTTGAATCGCAAATTTCCGCGGGGAGTGCAGGAACCCCACCGGCCTTTCGCGCTCGAAAGGTTTAAATTTTTGTATCGCACGCCCATTTGCTCGGCATAAGCTCTGCACCGGTGCGTAAAAACCATAAATGCTTCCTGCTTGTACCAGCGCTCAAACAATCCGGCGGCTTTGGCCGTCTGCCGGGCGGATAAAATAAAACGGTCTTCAAACAATAACTTTCCGAACATGTCATGGGCGATATGCAAAGGATATTCCTGCCCCAAATACAAAAACATCTCGCCTTCTTGATAGCGCTTGACCGGAAACTTGGCGGCGCGCTCTTGCATCAGCTTTGACGTTTTTTCAATCCAGGATTTATTTTTTTGGATAAATTCGTCAATCGCCGTGTCGCTGGCGCGTAAAGGCGCGCGGGCAATCAGAGTGCCGTCCGGAAGAACTTGAAGCGCAAGGGTCCGCCGCGCCGAACGAACTACTTGCGGAGTGAGAAAATGAGAATTAATCCGGAAGCCCTCTCAAAACTTTTTATTTTTTTAGCTGAACCGACCTCAGTTGTCCGCAGGCGGCCTGAATGTCCTGACCTTTGGAAAAACGTACGGTTGTTTTCACGCCATGCCTTTGAAGTATTTTCTGAAAAGATACGACTTCATCGTAATTCGGCGCCTCATGCGGAAATTCTTCAATGGAATTATAAGGAATCAGATTCACCTTGCAGAGCAGGCTTTTTAAAAGCCGGCCAAGCTCTTCCGCTTCTTTGTTCGAAGCGTTCACGCCTTTTATCAAAATGTACTCAAACGTGATCACCCGCTTGGTTTTTTGCGTGTACTTCTTGCAAGCCTCGATTAATTCTTTCACCGGATGCGCCTTATTCACCGGCATAATCGAACCGCGCACAGAGTCATTCGGCCCATGAAGCGAAACGGAAAGCTCTATCTGCATTCCCTCTTCGCTGAATTCGTACATTTTCGGAATCACCCCGCAGGTGGAAACCGTGATGCGCCGGGCGCCGAGCCCCAACACAGACTTGGCATTCAGCTGCCGGATGGCCTTTAATACGTTTTTATAATTATCGAACGGCTCACCGATTCCCATAAAAACCACATTCGTGATTTTCTTATCCTCGGAAAGGTCGCGCGCGCGTAAGATCTGGCCCAAAATCTCACCGACGCTTAAATTTCTCAAAAAACCATCCTGTCCGCTCGCGCAAAAAGCGCAATGAAACTTGCAGCCCACTTGCGATGAAATGCAAACCGTTCTCCGGTTATCAACCCTCATGTAAACCGCTTCGACAAAATCGTTGTTCTGGAGTTTTAAAAGAAGTTTGACGCTTTTATCTCCTGACGATTTCTGCTCTTCCGAAATTTCCGGCAGAAAAATGGAGTATTTCTTTTTTAAGTCCGCGCGCAGCGATTCCGGCAGATTGGACATGGATTT
>JAHFFM010000054.1 GCA_023247935.1 Candidatus Omnitrophota bacterium
AACCATCTTTTCCATTTCCTGGAAATAATTCCGGGAGGCGGAGAAACGGTTTTCCGCGCGCTTGAAACGGAAAGTCGCGATCATGCCCATGGCCTTCGTGATGCCATGGATATTGTGAATCGCTTTCATCCGTTGGCGGATTTGTCTGAGTGATGCCATATCTTCTCTCCGTACGCCCTTACAGAGCTATCCCTTTAGAAACTGCGCCTTAAATTCGCTGGCAGCGCGGTCCAAGCGCTGCGTCAGAGAATCCGTCAGTTCTTTATTTTTATCAATTTCATTCACCACGTCCGGGTATTTCTCTTTGAGAAATTGATGAAATCCCTTTTCAAACGCCTGTACTTTTTCCAAGGGCACGTCATCGATGGCGCCCTTTGTGGCGATATAAATAATACTGACCTGCTGAGCCAATGAATTCGGCATGTACTGGCCTTGCTTCAAGACTTCCACTAAACGCGAGCCGCGATTCAACTGGTCACGCGTGGATTTGTCCATATCCGAACCAAACTGCGCGAAAGCTGCGAGTTCACGGTATTGCGCCAAATCCAGACGAAGTTTTCCGGCCACTTTTTTCATGGCTTTTGTTTGCGCGTTGCCGCCGACACGGGAAACAGAAAGACCCACGTTCACAGCAGGCCTGACGCCTGAATAAAACAAATCCGTTTCCAAATAAATCTGACCGTCCGTGATGGAAATGACGTTTGTCGGAATGTAGCCCGACACGTCACCGGCCTGGGTTTCAATAATAGGAAGCGCGGTCAAACTGCCTCCCTTCAAATCATCACGCATTTTGGCGGCACGCTCTAAAAGACGGGAATGCAAATAAAATACGTCTCCCGGAAACGCTTCACGTCCCGGAGGACGGCGAAGAAGAAGCGAAAGTTCGCGATACGCGGCGGCATGCTTAGTCAAATCATCATAAATCGCAAGCGCATGCATGCCGTTGTACATAAAAAATTCTCCGACCGCGGCGCCGGAATAAGGGGACAAATACTGCAAAGTCGCGGCCACATCCGCTGGCGCGCTGACCACCACGGTGTATTCCATGGCGCCATATTTCTCAAGTGTTTTCACGACGGAAAGGACAGTGGATGTTTTTTGGCCGGTGGCCACATACACGCAATAAACGTCTTTTCCTTTTTGGTTAATGATAGTGTCAATCGCGATCGCGGTTTTGCCTGTTTGGCGGTCGCCGATAATCAACTCGCGCTGCCCACGGCCGATGGGAATCATGCCGTCAATGGCTTTGATACCCGTTTGCAAAGGCTCTTTGACCGATTGGCGGGAAAGAACGCCCGGCGCTTTGAATTCAATGGGACGAGTCTCCGTGGAAACGATAGGGCCTTTGCCATCCAGCGGACGACCCAGAGGGTCAATTACGCGGCCTAAAAGACCTTTGCCTACGGGAATGCTGGCGATACGATTGGTGCGCTTGACCGTGTCCCCTTCTTTAATGCCTTTGCCTTCGCCACAGAGCACCACACCCACATTGGATTCTTCAAGATTGAGCGCGATTCCAAGCTCACCCGGCCCGCCGGAGGCGGGTCCTCCGCTGGCGGAAAATTCCAAAAGCTCACCGGCCATGCAATCATCCAAACCATAAACGCGCGCAATTCCGTCGCCAACGGACAAAATCGTGCCCATGGATTCCATTTTAATACCGGTTTCAAATTGCTTGATTTCCTGCTTCAGAATACTTGTGATTTCTTCGGGTCTTAAGGCCATATACTCTCCTAAATGCTATGAATCTTAGTCAGCTCTTTCTTGATGGAAAAAATTCTATTGGCAACCGTATCATCAATCACCTTGTTGCGTATTTTCACCGAGACTCCACCGATAAGCGACGGGTTCACGAAATTTTTTACCGTAATTTTATAACCGGCGATTTTCTCAAGCCGGTTTACGATAGCTTGCCGCGCTTCGGGTTTCAAATCCACCGCTGAATGAATCTCGGCTACTCCCTGCCCCTGCGCCTCATCCGAGATTTTTTTGAATTCCAGACAAATTTGGTGAATCAAATAAAACCGGTTCTTTTTAAACAACACGAGAAGAAAATTCAATAAAAGCGAATAAACCCGGTTGTCGTCTGACGCGTAAATGCGGCCCAATAACTTCTTTTTTGAAGCAAGGTCAATGCTGGGATTGGTTAAAAATTTCTCCAGACTCGGTTCCCCTTTAAGCGCCGCGGAAATAGACTCAAGCTCCGCCTCCGCCTCTTCGTCTTTGCGTATTTCCCAGCAAAGTTCGAACAAAGCCTTGGCATACCGCTGGGCAGCGAGAATATCTTTCACCCTACACCCTCTCCAATTCTTTAATAAATTTATCCACCATTTTTTCATGCTCGCGCTGATCCAGTTTTTCACGCATGATTTTTTCGGTGATAAGGCTGGATAATTCCACGATGTCATTGCGCATAGTCAAACGCGCTTTGGCGATTTCCTGCTGAATTTCGGATTGCGTGCGGTCAAACATTTTTTGAGCGTCCTGACGCGCTTTTTCCTGAATGTCCTTGGCCAGCGTTTGACCGATGGCCGAGGCTTCCTGAATGCGTTCGCGCGCTTCCTGCTCAATATGGTCTAAGCGCTTCCTATAATCCTTCTCAAGCGACTCCATTTCCCTGCGCTTGTTTTCAGCCGCTTGAATCTCATCCTCAATATGCTTACGCCGGGCGTCAATGGCTCCCAAAATCGAGCCGAACGCGTATTTTTTCAAAATAAAAAATACGATCAAAAAACCCAGAAGCTGGGTGACGATCTCCGGAAGATAGCTTTTTAGGACTTCCAGGTTCATATTTTTCCTGAGAGACTGAACACAACGATAAGCGCGTAAATCGTGAGCGCTTCGATAAGTGCGCAACCCGCGAGCATGTTGACAAGGATTTTACCGGAAGCTTCAGGCTGTCTGGCGGTGGCTTCCATGGCTGCTGCCACGGCTTTGCCAAGCGCTAAGGCGGAACCAAATGCGGCGATCGCCAGGCTGAGCGGTAAAAAAATAGATAGTCCGACTTGTGGATTCATAATGATACAACTCCTTTTTTAGGTTGATTAGTGGGTAACACCCTGTTCCACGACATGCTCCTTTGAGCCGTGTTCATGCTCGTGCTCATGAGGCAGCATCATCGCGATATAAATCGTACTGAGCAGCGTGAAAACAAATGCCTGAATCACGCCGACCAGAATTTCCAAAAATAAAAACGGAAAATGAATAGGAATTCCCGCCGGAATTTTAAGGCTTTTTAGCATCGAAACGCCCATGCCCAAAAACACGGCCAAAAGCAAATGCCCCGACATAATATTGCCGTAAAGACGGAATGTCAACGAAAGCGGTTTAATGAATTCTCCAAGCACATGAAGCGGAAACATCAAAGGCGCCATGATCCATCCAAAAGCGTCCCTCGGACTTCCGCACAAATGCAAAAAATAACCCACCGGCCCGTTTTTCGAAATTCCAACCCATTGCACATAAAGAAAAACGCAAATTGTGATGGGAATCACGGAAGTGATGTAGGCTAAAATCGAATTTTGCAGAGGAAAAAGACCCAAAAGATTGGATATTAGAATATAAATGAAAAGACTTCCCAAAAAAGGCGTATAAGCGCGGCCTTGCGGTCCGATCACGCCTTGAACCAAGCTGTCCAGGCCCGAGATAATCATTTCCATGAAACCCTGAAAACGCCCCGGAACCCGTTGAATATTCTTAGAAACCGACAAAGAAAGAAAAGCGATGATCAAAACAACCATTAAAGTAAAAATCGCTTTTTCCCATCTCATCAGAAAATCTGAAAATGGAGAAGGCGCGAAAACCTGCGCTAAAAGCGACACCCAATTAATGGTTTGAGGATGCCCGTGACCTTCATGAGCCTCTTGTGTCGAAGCATGAACTTCATGAGTTTCGGAAGCGTAGCAGACGGACGGAGCATGATGCGTCATGGATAAACTACAAAATAAAAACAAAACCGATACCGCCGAACGCGCGACTTTTTTCTGCGCCAGCCAAGACACGCCGAGTGCCAGAAAAAACAAACTCATGCCGGTTAAAATGCTTTCCATAGGAAAATAACGCGTCTTTAAAATAAAAAATCCCGCCAAATAAATCGCAGGAAATTTCAAAACCGTCAAAAGCAGCAAGCGGCCGGGATGTTTCGGAACATTGATCAACATGCTGGCTTCAAGCAGTTTATATAGGAAGAAGACATTCAAAAACATCCAGCAGGACGCGGTGATGACGCCAAAAGCCCACGCAAAATGCCTGAGCGCCATGCAAATAACGGCAACAATTATGGAGAACAAAAAACCAAAAAAAGCTATTTTGTCAAAAAAACCTTTTTGCATTTACTTCTCTTTCCAAACCCGCTTTAAAAGCTGATAAATCTCACGAGCTGAGGCGACAAACCCCAGGACCAGAAAAACTAAGGTGAACCACGGAAATAGCTGAAACTTCTTATCGATCCAATTACCCGCAAAATAACCGATAAGTGGACCTAAAACAAGCAGGACCGGAATTGCTGTAACTGCTCCTAATCGCTCAACTTGTGAATAAAAATCTGTCTTATTTTCAGACATTAGTTCCGCTGGATGCGGCTCATTCTAACAAAGGCCTTTGGTGAAGTCAACCGCTCAAAAAAGGGCTTAATCTTCGACAAATTTACCCGACTTCTCATCGTATTTGTAATCGCCTTTTTCAAGCTTTAGAGGGTCCAGGTGAAACGATTCGGCAAGAGATTTTCTCATTTCTTTGAGTTGATTGGTTTCGCCGTCCAATTGTTTCTTAAGTCTGGCTACCCATTCTTCCTGAGCTTTAATGGCGGTTAATTTTTTGGAAGCTTCGGAGTCCACGGGCTGGGCCGGAGCAGTGACGGCCGCGTCTTTTGCAACAAACGACTCTTTCATCGTCTCTTTGACCGGCTTCGCGGCCCAAGTGGATTTTACTTCCGTTTTTCCTGAATGCGCTTCTTGTTCTGAAATTTTGTCAGCCGCTTGAGCGATTGAAACAGACATTCCCATTATTAAAAAAAACCAAACTGTTTTTTTCATTCTATCCTCCGGTTAGGAACGGTTAGTATCTTTTGCAGCCCGCATATTCGCGGATTTTACTTCATCACGTATTTCTTTTAAAAGATCTATCATTTGAATGTTCTGATAATAAAGCGCCTTAAAATCCGCCTGTTGATAAATCATGTCGCTCGCCGCCAAGTCATGAGCCTCTTGAGCCTTCTGCTCTGCGGTCTCAGAGCTGAAATCTTCCCCGAAAACGATTCCGGTCAAACTAAAAAAACCCAAACTAAAAACAATAAAAAAAATTCCAAGGCCGCGACGGACGACTCGATTATCTATTTTCCTCAAATTGTCTCCAATGTTAGCTTGCAGAAACTGTTTTTACCTGATCCCACATCATATCTTCAATCAAAGTGACAAGTGTAATCATTACTTTTTCGGGCTGCCCGTCTTTGAATACTTTTACCCTGACCTCCAAAGGATCCGTGTCTTCAACGACTTCCCTTTGGACGCGCCATTTCCCATGATTGATTTCATAAGGTTCTTTTTCCAAAGGCGGAAAAATTTGCACCCCGATGGCTTTAATCTGCTCCTTGGTCATGTTCAAGTTAATGGTTCTTTCCATCTCGGATTGAGCCAAATTCATGGCCGTGATCCGATCCAGATTTTCACTGGTGAAAAAAAGCGAATTCGAAAAAAGCTGCATCACGGGTACAAAAAGCAAAGCGATGACCGTGAGAGTCATCAATATCTCAATAAAAGTAAAACCTTCTTTACGAAGGACGAGGGACGAGGGACGAGGGACGAAAAAAACACGGCTAGGGCTGCTTCGTCCTTCGTCCTTCGTCCTTCGTCCTTCGTAAGTTGACTTATAACACATTATACTGCAACTGCATGGTTTTTTTGGTTTCATTTACAATCCCGGTGCAGGTGATCAAGGACTCGGAAGGATTGTAAGAAACAGAATAAAACCCCTCTCCCAAGGGGTATAAAATCGGATTTCCATTTTCGTCCAGCGTCTTGGACAAATCCGCATTGTTTCTTATTTCGTGCAAAGCATGCGCGATACCGGCTTCAGCTAAATACCTGGCTTTTGTTTCATTTAAAATATTATCCACGGAAAAATTAACGGCAGAAGAAAGCTCCATGAGCGAAGTGCCGATCAACGCCATGGTGAGCATGACAACAACAACGATAATTAAAGCAACGCCTCGCTCAGAAGAGCGCTTTACGAAGGACGAGGGACGAGGGACGAGGGACGATAAAAAGGGTTTGATCCTTTTCGTCCTTCGTCTTTCGTCCTTCGTCTTTCGTAACACGGCGCCTTTTCTCTTATTTAACGTATAACATGAAGCTGGGTTCGTCGGGAATGATTTCTTCCGAATCTTTGTAAGAACCTTTTACAACAAGCTTACTTGTTGAACCTTTTAAAACCAAAGTGCCGTCTTTCCGGTTTAAAATGGCGACGTCAGACGGGTTTTCGGGAACCACACTGCCTTCCGTAAAATTACTCACGCTGACCGCCGAAGTTTTTTTCCCTCCGATGGTTAAAGATTTTAACTCATAAGGCTGTGAAACAACCACTGAGGCGTCCTTTAGATTGACCATCGCGTCATCATTTTCTCCCGGAACCCCCGACGGAAGCCAATTCGCCGCGTCCTGGAAAGACGTTCTGTCTCCCTGGCCATTCCAGTTCTTCTCTTCCGCCCAACCTACTCCCCCCATCACAAAGGCATTGAGGATAGCTATCAAAATATAAAACGATACAATACTGCTGCGACGGGTGACGCGAGGCGGGGCGCCCCAAAATCCGCTGCGAACGAAGTTACGCAAGAATTTTAGGGGCTGCTGAGCGGCAGGACCCGTCGCCAACCTTCCACCGATAGTTATAAATTTTTCCATTTCAGCTCCTCAAGGCCTGACAAACAATCCTGCGCCTTCAATACTCATCTCATTGACATACAAAATCACGTCGCCTTCCAGCATCACCATGTCGTCCACGTCTTCATCATCATCATAATCAAAAAGTCCATCCTGCCCCAAAAGCATTAAATTAACGCCCAAATCCGTCGTGACTTTCGGATAATCCGTGTAAATCGACCGGCCAATCGGCGACTCCACATCGATTTTTTTGATTAAAGGTTTTCCGCTGCCTATTCTTTCAAATTCAATCGTCACTCTCCAAGCCTGCCCCGTGCGGGGCAAAGCTTCCAATTGAAGGACGTCATTGTTGGCAATTCCGGATAAATTCGTAATCATCAAAGTTTTGACGTGTTTGGAATCCGGAATCGGGATTCTCATGCCGCGTCTGAGCGTCAAATAACCGGTGCGCATGGGAGCGTTTCTTAAATTCACGAACCGCGTCAATTTCTGGGTTTGAGTGCCGCGGCGCGCTTCCATTTCCACTTCCACACCCGTGATGATTTGCAAATCTTCTTCGGGAACCCATTCCCTGTCCGTAACCAATTCATTATTTGTCGTGAAATATTTAAAATTCACTTTGATAATCTCCACCCCGAAGAAATTTTTTGAAATGCTTTCCACATGGTCTCCGGTATCAAGCATCATTTCCATGGTTTTAGAATCCCAAAATACTTTTTTAGTGGTGTCCGGCTCACGAGCCCAATCCGGGTGATAAATAAAACGCAAATCGCCGCCTTCGGGCATGGAAAGCCCCAGCATCACCTGAGACGTATCGCTATTTTCCAGAGGCACCACATTCACGGGCACCAACCTCCAATTATCCTGGTCCGGCATTCGCACTTCCCCTATCGGAACCGGCGCGCCGGCTTTCAATTTCCGGTTCAACGTGTAAATAAATTCCCGACTCGCCACCGTATGCGTATCATCCAGCCACGGCGGAACAAATTCCATTCGCGTTCTGCCCGCCGAAACTATCTCAAGACTGTCCTTGAGACCCCACGAACTCGAGCTTCCGCTGATCACGCTGTCCATGGTTTCGGTCAGCACCTTTTGCAAGCTCAACTGATCTTTGCAATAATCCCAGCTGTCGAGCGCGCCGGTCACCGCGAAATAAACCGCGGAAGATATAATCACGATCAATACGATCGAGACCAATAATTCAATGAGCGTAAACCCGCTGCGCGACTTCATAACTAAGAGCGAAAAACGAAGAGAGAATAGCTAAGGAACCACTTCGTTGTTTTATATAATGTCGCGCGGCGACACCAAAGCTCTTCGCTTTTCGCTATTCGTTCTACGCTTTCCATATCAATCCTTTTTCTCCCTCAACATCAACGTTCCCACGCCGGCAGGGCCTGCGCGTCCGAATGAAATTTTTCCATTGATAACTTTCAACCCATAAGAGGATCTGGCGGTGATCGTCACTTCCTCAGCTTCGCTGTCACCGATCACGATTTTGGCAACGCCTTTTTTGAATAAAATAGGCTTTCCAAGTTCAGAGAAAAAGATAGTGCCGTTTTCGTTCGATTCTTCGAAAGCGACGGTGAATGTCATTTCATTTTCATTTTTGATGCGCTGGCCTTTGGAGTCAACCAATTGAATTTCGACCACCGTGGACCCCACGGGAGAAGAAACGGAAGAAATCTGAATGGTCGCGTCTTTGACGTCGAACGATTCACTTTCGGCCGTCAAATTATTTTCAACGTCCTGCACTTTGACTTGATAGGTTCCTTCATGACCGGCTGGCACCACGAATTTCTTCTGCCCTTTATCAGCCGGGCTGAACACGTATTGAGAAGAAATATCAAAGGACGGCGTGGGAGTGATAGAAACCGTGCCCTGGAAATTTTCTATCGGAAGTCCATCCTCGCCTAAAATCGAGACGGTAATTTCCATGTTTTCCGCCACATAAAAAAAATTTCTCGTCTCTGAAGGTTTTTTCACGTTAATAGAAATGGATTTTGGTAAAAATTTAACAACTGCGGAAGTTCCTGTTTTTGTCGCGTCCTGCAGGTCCACGGCTTTAAAAGCAAACGTTCCCCAGCGATTGAAACTGGTCCCGAGTAATACGATACCATTTTGGAAAGAGCCCACGGTGAGTTCGGATGGGTTTAAAACAGCGCCTTCCAGGGAAGGTACCGGCTCCATTCTTGCCGGGCCTTGATAATTGGACGCGACTCCTCCTCCCGCTTCCAACGCTTTCACCGTGATCACAAAATTCCTTCCGACGATTTGCGCGGGATCCGTGGATACTTCAAAAGAATTAGGAACAAACACAACGTCTCCCGAATAACCAATTTTTTCGGTATCAGAAGCATCTTGAACCGCCAGTTTCACAGTTCCCGCGTCAGGGTAAGTCACCGTCAAATCTTTGACGCCCAATACAAATCCTCCTGTGGAGTCCGGAGCAAGTATTTTTGTTCCGTTTGTCGGAGAAACGTATTGCACAAAAACATTTACGTTTCCCGAATAACTGGTATCCACTCCGCCCTGTCCGTCCATGGCAGTGATTTGCATTTGAAACGGAACGCCAGCGACTTGAGGCGTTGTCGTGGTGATTGCAAAGAAATCGCCTTCTTTGACAATTTTTTCTTCCTGCGTCGCGTCGGTCCAGCCGCGGTCAGGAAACTCATTCACGCTGATGGTAGGCCTGCCTTCCGCGAAATCTTTGTAATAAAAAGATACCTGTTGAGCGCCCAGGGGCAGAATGATGTTTTTGATGGGCACCCAGTTTTCTTTGTCCAAAGAAAATTCACCGGCTTGCGTTGACGAACGCATTTCAAATGTCATGTCTTTCCACGCCGTTTGAGGTTCGGAATTGGCATTTTGAAGCTGCGCGGTGATAAGGCCGGAAGAGTAGCCTTTTACCATCGTTTGCGGAGAAGTAATAAATTGAAGTTTGTCGACGGCGTGAACCACCACTTCGTCCACCAAAGAATCCGCCTGGCTTCTGGCGTTGTAGGCTCCCATGAATCCGATTTGGCTCATAGAACTCACAGCGGGGTCGATAAAATGTAAATTTTCTTTGTTTGGCACGAAAGGAGCTTTGGGAGTGCCCGCGTTTTCAATGTACACATCATATAAGTGAGCTGAAAAATCCACTTTCAAAATAATTCGATACCATGTGCTGGTCGAGTATACCTTTCCTGAATTAACCCAATTGGCGCCGTCCGAAACCATGATGTTGCCTGTGGGACTGAAATTAACGGCCGCAATTCCCTCGGTCGGAACATCACGTTCATCCGAACCTATTCCCGCTTTGACGACATATTCAATCCACGTTGGAGAAAGACTGCTGTATACCGCGGGACGAGACACGTCAACGGGCGTCAAGGCTCCAACAAGCTTTAACGATTTTCCGCTGCCTTCGGCTGTGTCTCCGGAGGAAATCACTGCATTGTCCGCTTCTCCCGCGTTTAAAGTCCAGGA
>JAHFFM010000225.1 GCA_023247935.1 Candidatus Omnitrophota bacterium
CCCAGCCGATGACATTCGATAAAGCGGGGGGAGCGAATGACGCTTTCGACGGCGCGAATGGCGGGATTGAAGCGCTCAATGTGACCAACTTGAACGATGGCTTTATTTTTTTTGGCCAACGCCAAGAGCTTTTCCGCTTGGGCCAAGGTGGTAGTGATCGGTTTTTCGATCAAAAGATTTACGCTGTTTTGAAGAAAAAATTTTGAAATTTCATAGTGTTTATGGGATGGCACCACAATGCTGGCCGCATCGATTTCTCCCAAAAGCTTTCGGTAATCCGAAAAAGGTTTTGTTTTGCAATCGATGGCTGTTTCGATGGCGCGGGTTTCAATCAGGTCACACACACCCACGAGCCTGACACCCGGGAGCTTGGAGTATACCTCGGCGTGGCGCGTGCCCAGCTTGCCCGTGCCGATGACTCCAACCCGAATAGGTTTATTCATAGCCAATAATTGTATCATGGGCTCGCCTCTTGTCGACAAGATTTACGGGGTGTGCTATCATTCCCAAACTGGAGTTACTGCAGGAATGAATCATTACAGCAGAATGATTAGCCTTGTCCGACCGCATCTGGGGAGGCTGTTTTTTGCCTTCGGCGCGATGCTGGGCAACTCCCTGTTGAGTGGTTTGCCGATTATCGGGCTCATCATTCCATTTGTGGATACGATTTTGGCCGGCAAACCCATTGTGATTCCGGCCAATCCGCACATCCCGCCGTTTGTATTTGACTGGGTTTATCAAATCAACTCCCTTTCTCACTGGAAATTGCTAAATCTTCTGATAGTCTGGACGATTTTCATCGCTTTTTTCCGCCTATTTTTTGAATACCTCCAATCCTACTTCATGAACGACACGAGCCAGCGCGTGATCCGTGACTTAAGAAATCAGGTTTATGAAAAAATTATTGGACTGCCTTTAAGTTTTTTTGGCAAAGCCCAAACGGGCGCTTTGGTTTCACGCATTACCTATGACACGGGGGTGATTCGAGACGCGATCTCGGAAGGTCTCACGGATTTTTTATTTCAACCTGTTCAAATCGTCGTAAACATCGTGGCATTGCTCACCGTCAAGGCGCTTTTTCATATTCCATGGAGTTTGGTGCTGGTGATTTTTGTACTGCTGCCTCTGGTGATTTACCCAGTCTTAAGAGTCGGCCGGCGCCTTAAGAAGATCAGCCGCTCGAGCCAGGAGCAGGTGGCGCAGATCAATTCGACCCTGTTTGAAAGTATCTCCGGAATTCGCATCGTACAAGGTTTTGGCATGGAACCCTATGAGGTGAAACGTTTTCAATCGCAGAACCAATCCCTTTATAAGACGATGATGCTCTCGATCGGCCGGATGATTATAGTGAGTCCGCTGACGGAGTTTATCGGGTTTATTTGTTTTGGCGTTGTGTTGTGGATCGGCGGCAGGGGTGTCATTGAAAACCAAATGTCTCCCGGCGCTTTCACCGCGTTTTTGGTAGCGCTTTTTTCACTGCTTCGTCCGTTTAAACGCTTAAGCCGCGTGCATGGGATCAACCAGCAAGCGCTGGCCGCAGCCGATCGCATTTTTGAAATCATGGACACACCCAATGAAATAAAACAAAAACCTGACGCCAAAGAGCTGGCGCCGATCAAAAGAGATATTCTGTTTCAAAATGTCTCTTTTGGTTACAATACGAAAAATATTCTTTCAAATGTCGAGTTGCATGTGAAAGCTGGAGAAATTGTTGCAATTGTGGGCCCCAGCGGCGTGGGAAAAACGAGTTTGGTGAATCTCCTGCCGCGTTTTTATGATTGTACGAGAGGGGCGGTTCTGCTGGACGGGGTGGACGTGCGCGACGTGATACTCAAGTCTTTACGCGATCAAATCGGCATTGTTACTCAGGAGACAGTGCTTTTCAATGACACCGTCAGCGCCAATATCGCTTACGGTTGTTCGCAAACACCGCAGAGCGATATCGAACACGCCGCGCAGGTTGCAAACGCCCATCAGTTTATTTCAAAACTTCCGTTAAAATATCAGACCGTTGTGGGCGACCGAGGCGTTCGTCTTTCAGGGGGGGAACGGCAGAGAATTTCAATCGCCCGTGCGGTTTTAAAGAACCCGCCGCTGCTCATTTTAGACGAGGCGACCTCCGCGCTAGATTCGGAATCGGAACTTCTCGTCCAGGAAGCGATTCATAATTTAATGAAGGGACGGACGGTGCTCGTCATCGCGCACCGACTTTCCACGATCCAAGACGCCCATCGGATCGTGGTGTTGAACGAGGGCCGCATTGAAGAAGTCGGTAGTCATGATGAATTGATGCGTCAAAATGGAACTTACAAGCGGCTCTACGAGCTTCAGTTTCGGCATTAATCCCCGCCAAACAAATCCTTGCCTCGAATTTAATCTTTGATATAATGAGTAGTTTAAAGAAAGTGGAGAACGGTTAGCCGTACGTAACCTCATTTATATTAATGGGTTACGCGTTCCCTTAAAACCCCGAATGAATAGGAGATTACCCTTGTCTAAAGAGCTGATAGAAAGTTTGCTGGAATCGGGTGTTCACTTTGGTCATCAGACCAAAAAGTGGAATCCGAAAATGAAACCATTCATCTTTGGTGAAAAAAGCGGTATTTACATCATTGATCTAGAAAAAACAGTGGAGTGTTTGTCGCGCGCCTGTCACTTTATTCGCGAGACAGTCTCAAAGGGCGAGCAGATTCTTTTTGTCGGGACAAAACCGCAGGCTCAAGCCATCATTGAAGCAGAGGCCAAACGCTGCGGGATGTTTTATGTCAACCACCGGTGGCTGGGCGGTATGCTCACCAATTATCAGACCATCCGTAACAGCGTGCGGCGTTACAAAAGCCTGATTTTGATGCGCGAAGATGGGACGTTTGAGGCGCTGACGAAAAAAGAAGTGGCGGAGATAGAACAAGAAATCACAAAACTTGAAAAAAATCTTGGCGGTGTCGCTGAAATGCAAAAATTGCCGGGAGCCATTTTTGTGATTGACGCTAAAAAAGAGGATATTGCCGTCAAAGAGGCGAATCGCTTGGGGATTCCAGTGGTTGCGATTGTGGATACGGATACGGATCCGGATCATGTGCAATATCCGATCCCGGGAAATGATGATGCGATTCGTTCGATTAAGTTGATTACGGGAATTATTGTGGACAGTCTGATGGAAGGTCG
>JAHFFM010000055.1:0-9670 GCA_023247935.1 Candidatus Omnitrophota bacterium
ATTGTCCGGCGTAGCGCTTAAAACGAGGCTTGATTTTTATTTAAACGGCAAAAAAAAGAGCGAATCGGAAGGTGATTTTTTATTCACCCATGAAGGTTTTAGCGGCCCTGTTTGTCTGGATATCAGCAGGCATTTCACAACCGCGAATTTGAAAGATAAACCCGAAATAAGGGCCTGTTTTCTTCCTTCGACGGGCGCTCATGAGTTGAGCGTTGAATTAAAATCGATTTCTGGCGCCACGGGAACTCTTTTCCGTTTTCTGAATCAAAAGCATGGGCTTCCGCGCCGTTTCGCCGAAACCATGATTCGGAAATGCGGATGGGAGGGAATGGATCGTTTACCGGATAATTGGCGCGCTGTTTTTTCGCAGCATTTGCTGAACTATCCTTTGGAGGTTTCGGGAGTGGTGGGATACCGGAAAGCGGAAGTCACGGCAGGCGGAGTAGATTTGAAACAGGTAAATATTTCTTCAATGGAATCCAAAAAAATCAAAGGGCTTTATTTTGCGGGAGAAATTTTGGATGTGGATGGCCGCATCGGCGGATTTAATTTTCAGTGGTCTTGGTCCAGCGGCGCCGTCGCGGGCCGCAGCGCCATGGAAAGTCTCTTATGAAAATTTATCTCGCTTCCGTTTCTCCCAGGCGAAAGAGTCTTTTAAGAAAAGCGGGCATAAAAATTCAAGTAATTGAACCTGATTACGAAGAAAAAAACAACGCGCGCTTATCTCCTTTGGCTTTGACCAAAAAACACGCCTTGGGAAAAGCGTTTTCCGCGGCCCATAAAATAAAACAGGGCATTCTTATTTCCGCGGATACGGTGGTTTATTTGAACGGAAAAATTTTGGGGAAGCCAAAAAATAGGCGGCATGCCCTGAAAATGCTCTTGAATTTATGCGGGAAATGGCATCAGGTGGTAACGGGGGTCGTTCTTTTAAAAATAGAAAATGGGAAAATTCGTAAAAAAATCGTTTTTTCCGAGACATCATCAGTTTATCTTAACTCTTTAAATAACAATGAGATACAGAAATATTTTAAACAGGTTAATCCCTTGGACAAGGCTGGAGCTTATGCGGCTCAATCGGACCATTTTGGGCTTGTCAGAGAGATAAGGGGTTCTTTTACCAATGTAGTGGGTTTGCCAATGGAGAAATTGAAAAACAAATTGGATGTGCTAAAATAATTCATTATGTCAGAAAAAATTCCGATGACCCGAGTGGGTTATGAAAGATTTGTCAAAGAGCTGGAGTATCTCAAAACGACCAAGCGCCGTGAGATCGCGGATGATATCGCGCATGCGCGCGCTTTCGGTGATCTTCGTGAGAACGCAGAGTACGACGCCGCGAAAAATAATCAGGCTATGAATGAGAAGAGAATTCATGACCACGAAGAAAAACTCGCGTTGATCCAGATTATTGATGAAACAAAGATTGCCAAAGACCAAGTTTTGATCGGTGCCGTCGTTCTTTTGAAAGATCTCAGAAATCAGGATGAATTCACTTATTCAATCGTCACTCAGGACGAAGCCAATTTTGAAGACGGAAAACTTTCGGTTACATCTCCTATAGCAAAAGGACTCCTAGGCCTAAAAGTCGGGGATATTGCGGAAATTAAAATTCCCGCCGGTATTTTAAAATACAAGGTTTTGAAGATTTCTCGATAAATCCCCGGTAACGGCGCACGGCCGTGCGCCGTTACAAAGATAAGGTTTTATACCTATGAGACGCAAAAAAATTCTCATCGTGGATGATGAATTCGGGGTTCGCGAGTACTTATCCGAAAAGCTGCAGCTGAGCGGTTATGAAACGTTTACCGCCGCGGATGGCCAAGAGGGGATGGATGTGGTTTTAAAAGTAAAGCCCGACCTGATTCTTTTGGATATTCTTATGCCCATTATGGATGGCTGGAAAATGCTTTCTTGTCTGCGTGAGCAGGAAAATACCAGGGATATTCCCGTTGTCATGCTGACCGCAAGAGGCGAAACGGAGTCTCTTTTTAAATCTCAAGCGCGCAGAGCCCTTGATTATTTTATAAAACCTGTCGACACGAAAGAGCTTTTGGCGTTTATTAAAAAGTATATCGACTTATCTCCGAATCACCCGGAGGAAGATTTAAGGCTTTAACCCAAATATTGCAATAGACGTGAGAACAAAGATGCAAGAGCTTGGTATAGATAAAGCTGAAGGAAAGTGCAGGCGCACCTTTAGGTGCGTCAAGCTTTTCTGAAGCTTTAGATATGCCAAGATGTTGCATCGACTTCCACGGTCTATTGCAATATTTGGGTTTAAACAGATCTAAAATCTTCGATCAGTTTTCGCATTTCGGCGGGGGATTTACAGAGGTTGACGTGGGTGCGAAATTCCGCGGCGCCCGGCATATTTTTAAAATACCAGCAGGCGATGCGGCGCATGTGAAGCACGGCGGTATACTCATCCCGTGTCGCCAATTCCAATTCAAAATGTTTCAAGAGAACCGTTTTTTTGGTTTCAAAAGACGGCTCCGGTTCTTCCAATTCTCCCTCTAAAGCCCTTTTGATATTTTTAAAAAGCCAGGGGTTGCCCAGCGCGCCGCGCCCGACCATGACGCCGTCCACGCCAGCTATTTTTTTCATGCGCAGCGCATCTTCTCCGGAATGAATATCCCCATTTCCAATCACAGGGATTTTTACCGCTTCTTTGACGCGGCGAATGGCTTCGTAATCCGCGCTGCCTGAGTAACCTTGTACGCGCGTGCGGCCATGGACTGTGACGGCATTGAGTCCGCACTCTTCCGCGATTTTGGCGATTTGAGCGGCTTCATTGCCTGAGCCGTCTTGCACGCCAAGGCGCATTTTGACGGTAACAGGGATTTTTTTGACGGATTTCACTACGGCATTGAATATTTGCCTGGCCTCATTGGGCCGGCTCAAGAGAGCGGAACCTGCGCCAAGACCATAAACCTTAGGCACAGGGCATCCGAAATTGATATCCAGAAGCCCGTAGCCCATATCTTCAATCATTCGGGCAGCTTCGCCCATGGCTTCCGGCCGGCAACCCACGATTTGGGCGCCTAGAGGTCTGTCATCTGCCGAAGTTTTCATTAATTCCTCAGTGCCTTTATTGGTCCCGCGGACAAGCGCTTCCGCCGAGACCATTTCCAGGAAGCAGAATTCCATTCCGTATTCCCGGGAAAGCAGGCGATAGGCCAAATCCGTGCACCCGGCCATAGGGGACTGGATGACGGAGGATTTTATTTCTAAGTTTTTTAATTTAATCATATCCTGTATTCTAACACATCTATATGGTATACTGTTCGACCTGTTCAAAATAGTAGAAAAGGGATTATGAGCGACCAAGATTATAAAAATCAAATACGCAATGTGGCCATCATAGCCCACGTAGACCACGGCAAAACCACTTTGGTGGATGCCCTTTTGAAGCAATCCCATGTGCATCGCAATATTCAAGACATGGGCGAATGTATTATGGATTCCATGGATCTTGAAAAAGAGCGCGGCATTACGATCCGCGCCAAAAACGCGAGTGTCCTTTATCGGGGCGCCAAAATTAATATTATTGATACGCCGGGACATGCGGATTTCGGCGGCGAGGTGGAAAGAACCCTGCGCATGGCGGATGGCGCTCTTTTGGTGATTGACGCCAAAGACGGTCCCATGCCTCAAACCCGCTTTGTTTTAAGAAAAGCGCTGGAATTTGGTCTTCGCGTGATTGTGGTCGTCAATAAAATAGACCGGTCCGATTCCCAAATTGATGACGTGATGAACCGCACCTTTGATTTGTTTTGTGATTTGAATGCGAATGATGAGCAGTTAGAATTTCCCACGGTTTATGCTTCCGCACTTCGCGGGTTTGCGACGCTCGACCCGGACAAGGCCTCCGACAATATTTTTCCTCTTTTGGACACGATTCTCGAAAAAGTCCCGCCGCCAAAAGTAAAAAAGGAAGACCCGCTTCAAATTTTTGTTCTTTCGCTGTCCCAGGATTCTTATAAAGGAAAAATGGGAATTGGAAAAATTACGGGCGGCGTCATTGAAAAATCCCAGAATGTGGCGCTGATACGCCGTGACGGCCAACAAGTGAATACGCGCGTAACAGGGCTTTTGACTTACCAGGGACTCGAGAGAGTGGAAGTGGAGAGGGCGGAAGCAGGAGATATTGTCGCGGTTGCTGGCTTTCAGGATATTGGAATAGGGGAAACAATCACAGACCCTAATAATCCCACACCGCTGCCTCCTCTTAAGATTGACGAGCCTACGGTTCAGATGACTTTTGGTGTGAATACGAGCCCATTCGCGGGCCGTGAAGGAAAGTTTGTCACCTCGCGCGCGCTTCGCGAGCGGCTTTTTAAGGAGCTGGAAACTAATGTGTCGCTTCGCGTGAATGAAACACAAAGCGCGGATACTTTTTTGGTGTCGGGCCGCGGGGAGCTTCATTTATCCATTTTGATTGAAACCATGCGCCGTGAAGGTTTTGAGCTTCAAGTGTCTCAGCCTGTGGTTATTTTTCACGAAAAAGATGGCGTGAAACATGAACCTTTTGAATTTTTAATTGTGGACGTCCCGCAGCAATACCAGGGCGCCGTGATGGAAGAGCTTGGTAAGCGCCGCGCGACCATGAAAGCCATGATGCAAACCCCCACCGGCGAGCTCCATTTGGAATACCAAATTTCTACCCGGGGAGTTATTGGTCTTAAAGGAAATTTAATGACCAAAACCCGCGGCACGGCCATCATTCATCATATTTTTGATGAGTATAAACCCGTACAAGATCAGTCATTGGGTACGATCACTCACGGATCTTTGGTTTGCTGTGAAAACGGCACTTCCACTTCCTATGCGCTTTCCAACTGTCAGGAAAGGGGAGATCTTTTTGTGGGACCCGGTATCGATGTTTACGAAGGAATGATCCTCGGCGAAAGTTCCCGCGATGATGATTTGGAAATCAGTCCCTGCAAAGCCAAAAAACTCAGCAATACGCGTTCCGTGGGCGCGGATGACGCGATTGTGTTGACGCCTCCGCGTGAATTGACGCTTGAACTTGCCATTGAATTTATCGGGCCCGACGAGCTTGTCGAAGCCACGCCAAAAAATATCCGCTTAAGAAAAAGAATCCTGGATGCCACCGGCCGGAAAAGGGCCAAAAAGCAAGGTTAGAATAAAATGAAAGACAAATCGAATAAAGGCGAGCGGCTTCAAGTCGCGCTCGCGCGTTTTGGTCTTGCCAGTCGCCGGGGCGTTGTGGGCCTCATCGAAGAAGGGCTCGTCGAAGTGAACGGCGAAGTGGTTCGCGAAAAAGGTTTTCGCGTGGACCCCGAAAGAGACCAGATTCGCGTGCAGGGAAATGACCTGCCTTCTGCGTCCCCTCAAAAAAAAGTATATTATATTTTTAATAAACCCAAAGGCGTGATGACCACGCTTCAGGATCCTCACGCGATTGAAACCGTGGCTGATTATTTTCAAGATGTTTCAGAGCGCTTGTTTCCCGTGGGGCGGTTGGACCGCGACACGACGGGGCTTTTGATCATGACCAATGACGGAGAGTTGGCGTTCCGTTTGACGCATCCTAAGTTTGGAGTGAAAAAACGTTATCGCGCGCGGGTTTCCGGGGCGGTGACGGATGAAGAAGTGAAATATTTAGAGGGTGGAGTGAATTTGGAAGATGGCGTTACGGCTCCCTGTAAAATCAAAATTGAAAAAAAAGACACCAGAGAAACCACTCTCCACGTTGTACTGCATGAAGGAAAAAAACGCCAGATTCGCCGGATTTTTCAAAAAATCGGGCATAAAGTTTTGACGCTTGAACGCACGGATTACGGACCATTGTCTTTGTCCGGAATGAGGTTTGGCGAAAAGAGAGCTTTAACGCGCGCGGAAGTATCGGCGCTTTTTAAGACGGCGGGCTTAAAGTAGTCGTGGCAAAGAAAGTAGTGGTTTACACAACCAGCTCTTGCCCTTATTGCCATGCAGCCAAAGAATTCCTTCGGTCGAAGGGCGTGGCATTCGAAGAGGTGGATGTGACCGGCGATGACGCGACCCGCGAGAAAATTTCAAAGTTAAGCGGCATGCAAACCGTTCCTCAAATCTTCGCCGACGGCAAATCGATCGGCGGTTACGACGATCTTGTTAGTTTCTATAAACACGGAAAAGTTTTATAATAGGGCGTAATTATGGAATTTTCCGGCGCAGATCGAAGACAAAGCAAACGTTATTCCGAGCAAATCGTAGTTCAATGGCAACGCCAGGCTTCCGCACCTTCCGAAGAATGGCGGTACGCGTTTATCCGTGACATTTCAAAAGGCGGACTTTGTTTTGAGACCACGGAATCATTGGCGATGGATGATATGCTTTCCTTTAAAGTTAAAATCCATTTTGCTCTCTGGCCGTTTAATTGCTCCGGCCGCATTTTAAGAGTCAGACCTTTAGCCAAACCCAAACATCTTGAAATCGGCGTTATTTTTACCAGCATCGACCCCAAGGATGCGGATTTAATTGACCTTTTAGCCTGGGAACAAGAGCAAAAAAATAAATCAAGCGAAACATGAACGCTTTGATAACCGGCGCTTCCGGCGGAATCGGTTATGAATTGGCGAAAATATTTGCGCAAAACGGCTGGAATTTAATTTTAGTCGCCCGCAGTCAAGAAAAGCTGAATTCATTTTCAAAAGAAATCTCCAAGCAGCACGGCATTTCCGCGCATGTCATCGTCAAAGATCTTACCGATCCCGAATCCGCCTCCGAACTTTATCGCGAAGTGGAGTTGAAATCGTGGACCGTTGATGCACTTGTCAATAATGCTGGCATCGGCTCGTTCGGGTTTTTTTCTCAAACGGATTTTGCGGTTGAGGCCTCACTTTTGGAATTGAATGTTGTGACTCTCACCAAGCTCACCAAACTTTTTTTAAAGCCCATGATTCAAAGAGGAGAAGGATATGTTTTGAATGTGGCTTCCACGGCCGCTTTTCAACCCGGACCTTTGATGGCTGTTTATTATGCGTCGAAGGCTTATGTGCTTTCTTTTTCGGAGGCGATCGCGGATGAATTGGAAGGTTCGGGAGTGTCTGTTACCGCGCTTTGTCCGGGAGCTACGTTAACCGGTTTTCGGGACGCGGCCGGAATGCAGCGTTCGCGGCTTTATAAATTAAGGGTGATGGATGTGAAACGGGTGGCTCGGGAAGGGTATGATGGCATGATTCAAAGAAAGCGAGTTGTAATTCCCGGTACTTTGAATAAAGTTTTGGTGAGCGGCTCCAGACTTCTCCCAAGAAAACTTGTGACAAAAGTGACACGAAAAATTCAGGAAGCGGACAAATGAGAAAAAAGTGGTTTTGGGTGGGGCTTATTTTTATTTTGAGCGCGCCAGCTGTGGCGGCTGCGGAAACCTCTAAAACGTATACGAATCATTATTTTCTTTATTCCATCGATTATCCTGAGACCTGGCGGTCGAAAGAAATCAGCAAAGTGGCCGTGTTCACGTCGCCTTATGATTCCGTTGATGACAAATTTGCCGAAAATGTAAGTGTGGTGGCCGAAGATTTGAGCCAAGTTCCGGTGGAAGTGAGTTTGATTGATTATCACCGCAAAGCGATCGGCGGAGCTTCTAAAATGCTAACGGATTTCAATGTTTTGGAAGAGGCGCAAACCCAATGGATAGGGCGTGATGCGATTATTGTTTTGTACACCGCCACCCTGAGAGGTGAAAAATTTAAATTCAAAGCCTACACCGTCATGGTCGATAAAACCGCCTATGTTTTAACTTACACCGCTCAAGAAGCCGACTTCGACCAATTCCTCCCCGAAGCCGAGCGCCTCATGCGCTCCATCCGAGTTAGTCCGTAGTCCCGGAATCCAATCTCTTTTTTGGCTGCAGCTCGCCCACCACAACCCAACACCCTCCTCACTACCGCCTTTCCCCGTCCTGTGGTTTTTTCAAGGAAGTTATTATAACTGCGGGGTGGCTCAGGTGATGTTTTGACGTCTCCCTTGTCACTTATGAAAAAACCACAGGCAGGGCGGGAAAAGACGGTTAGCGTTCGGAGGGTGTTGGGTTGTGGTGGGCTTAAGTTAAGTTAGGTTTCCCAAACAACCCCTTCGAAGCGACTTTTGCCCTTTTCATCCCGCTTATGGTCTTTCTCTAAGTGATAAGGGGGGACGCCAAAAATCACTTGAGGCACCGGTTCTTTGGTGCCGAATTGATTTTTGGTCGGGGGGCTGTTGGTTAAGAGGAGTTGAGCATCTATAAAATAAGTGCGCGAAGCGCACATATATAAAGCATGCGAGACAAGTCTAGACATCCCCCATCACTTAGAGAAAGGCCATGGGATGAAAAGGGCAATAGGAGCGGAGAAGGAGACGTTTGTGCTGACCGATAGGCTTACTTTAAACCCAAGTAAAAACTTCGAGGTAGGCAAGGCGTTGTTTCGGAGGGACCTTCCGAGTCGTGCCCACGGAAACCTGGTTTGAACACAGCGCGGCGAGGACCAGAGCAAAATTCTCGGCGGGAATTTTGCGTGCCCGGAGAAATAACGCCTTGCCTACCTAAGCTTATTACGTCCCGGATTCCCAGCCAGCTAGGTATGTTTCTTGTTCTTTGGACAGGGTGTCCAAGGCCACGCCCATGCTTTGGAGCTTCAGGCGTGAGATTTCGCGGTCAATGTCGAGCGGCACACGATACACTTTTTTCTCAAGTGTTTTATGATTTTTGACCATCCATTCGGCGGAAAGCGCCTGGTTGGCAAAACTCATATCCATCACCATCGCGGGATGCCCTTCAGCCGCACCCAAATTCACCAAGCGGCCTTCAGCCACAAGGAAAACCCGTTTGCCGCTAGGCAGCACAAATTCCTGTAAGTTTTCACGCGCGATACGATCCTTTTTGGAAATTTGCTTCAAGCCTTTAATGTCGATTTCCACGTCAAAATGACCGGAATTGGCGACAATTGCCTTGTCTTTCATTTTGGTAAAGTGTTCTTTACGGACAATGCTGGTATTGCCGGTAACCGTGATAAACACGTCCCCGTATTTGACGGCTTCGGCCATAGGCATTACTTGATAACCATCCATCACGGCTTCAAGACCTCTCAAAGGGTCAATTTCCGTGACAATAACTTTCGCGCCCATTCCCTGCGCCCGAGCCGCCACGCCGCGTCCGCACCAGCCATAACCGCAAACAACGACCGTAGAACCCGTGATCAAAAAATTAGTCGCGCGAATAATGCCGTCTAAAGTGGATTGACCCGTGCCATAACGATTGTCGAACAAATGCTTGGTGTCCGCGTCATTCACAGCCACGATCGGAAATAATAATTTCCGCTGAGCTTCAAGACTGCGCAAACGAATCACGCCAGTGGTGGTTTCTTCGGTACCGCCAACAATATTTTTCAAATATTTCGCTGGATTTTTATGGATAGCCGAAACAATGTCCGCCCCGTCATCCATCGTGATATGTGGCGCGTGTTCGAGCGACGCGTAAATATGAGAATAATAAGTCTTATTATCCTCTCCGCGAATCGCGAGAACCTTGATTCCATAATCTTTCACCAGTGTCGCCGCAATATCATCCTGAGTGCTAAGAGGATTGGAGGCGATCAAAACCACGTCCGCGCCGCCTAATTTCAGAACATGCGCAAGATTTGCGGTTTCGCATGTCACATGAAGACAGGCGGAAAGTTTCACACCC
>JAHFFM010000055.1:9680-10287 GCA_023247935.1 Candidatus Omnitrophota bacterium
CGATCTTCTCAAGAACAGGCATCTGATGAGAAGCCCATTCCATGCGGAGTTTGCCCTTAGGTGCGAGTTTAATATCCTTAATATCTGAAGAACGCGAAACACTCATTTGGCGCTCCTTTTGAGTTGAGCGGCTTTATCGAGCTCTTCCCAGCTAAAACCTTGTTCATTGCGTCCAAAATGCCCGTAAGCGGCGGTTTGCTTATAAATAGGCCGGCGCAATTTCAAATCGCGAATAATCCCCGCAGGCGTTAAATCAAAATTATCCTGGATGATCTGGGTGAGCTTTTCATCCGGCAGAACGCCTGTGCCGAAGGAATCCACCATCAAAGACACGGGCTGAACCACGCCGATGGCATAAGCAATTTGAATTTCGCAGCGGGAACAAAGCTTGGCCGCAACGAGATTTTTAGCTGCATAGCGCGCCATATAAGAAGCGGAGCGATCCACTTTTGTTGGATCTTTTCCGGAAAATGCACCGCCGCCATGCGAACCGACACCGCCATAAGTATCCGTAATGATTTTACGCCCTGTAAGACCGGTATCCGCTTGCGGACCGCCCACTTCAAAACGCCCCGTAGGATTAATCAAAATACGGGTTTTTTTGGTG